>CAXBGV010000055.1:0-11486 GCA_963975235.1 uncultured Flavobacterium sp.
TTATAGATTAAAATAATATGTTAAATTATCAGTACAAAATTTATATAAAATACTCTATATCAGTTTATTATGTTTTTAATCAATACTATAATCGTAAATAAACGATTGATAAAAAAAAACCAAAAACTAATTAGTCCGTATCTTAATTGAGGCAATTAAATAAAATTTATTTTATTGCAAAACGTATCCTAATTAAAATCACATAACACAAAAATCATGGAAACAACTAAGAAATTAAACCCCTGGATTAGAACCCCATTTTTTGATTACAGTCTTATTATGGGGGGCGCTTTTTTTACCCTTTTAATTGCTGTTTTAAGTTTTCAATTTCCAACTATGGTACCCGCTTTCTTTTGGATTTGGGTCATATTTTTTGAAGGAAGTCATTTCTGGGCAACGTATAGTCGAACCTATATCGATGACAAGTACAGGAAAGAAAATTCAAAAGTATTATACAATAGCTTAGTTTTTTTTATTTTTCCTTTGCTAGCCATTTTGCTGCAAAACCAATTTAAAACGATTTCTTTCACAGTTTTTTATGGTTTCTTCATATTTGCTTGGTCACTTTACCACAATGCTAAACAACATTATGGATTTTTATCCATATACGCTGCAAAAATAAAAATGGGGTTTAAGGAAAAAACAAAAATGAAAAATTCATTGTACGCTGTTATTATTTTTTCACAAATTTATTTTTTATTGAACTTTAAGTTACAAGGAACATTTTCTGTAGGTTCAGCACTTGAATGGTCCCCTGCCTTAAATTTTTTAGCAACTAAAATGTTTTATATTTTAACAGGAATAGGAACCGTTTATTTTTTATACCAAGCAAATTTATTATTTAAAAAATACGGTAACAATATTTTACCTGTTATATCATACATTTCCACGTGTTTAGTTTTTTATAGCACAATGTTCTATTTCATCGCACAGACTGACCATTTTATTACAAAAGATGGTGTAAGTGTTTTAATTTTAATTGCCATTATGAACTCCCTTTTTCACAATATACAGTATCATGCTATTGTATGGCATTATGGTCAAGCTAGATATAACAAAGAGGAGAATGAAAAATATGGTATTGCAAAATTTGTAAATGGCAAAACACTTAATTACCTTTTAGTTGCATTATTGCTTGGAATCGTATTTGGATTTATTGTATGGAATGTTGGTTCCTCACCCGATTTAAATGGAAGCTTTACATCAAATGCAAGTAATTGGGCTTATATATTATTTTTTGGAATAATAGGACACCATTTTTATTTGGATCAAAAAATATGGAGACCCAGTAAGCAAACCGACTTACAATCGTATTTGTCTTAAGCGGAGAAAATATAAATTTTTTATTAATTATCATGACTGTAAAAAACATAATTTTTCTAGTATCGCTTTTTTCATTTCAACTCATTTGTGCCCAAGACTTGAACCAGATAGGTGTCTTTCCAACAATAGATCACAGCGGAACCCTAACTGACAAGTTAGAATATAGTTTATATTATTTTGGTGCTTTCAACATAAAAAATACTGCAATTAATGGATCATTACCACCTGCTAATTTATCTTTCGTTTACGCAGAGCAGGCCTTGACTTACAGTTTAAATTCTAATTTATCATTTACAGGAAGTTATGTTTTTGAAAAAGTAAATCCTACAAAAGACAATTTTAGAAATGAAAACCGATTTTATTTACAGATGGGCTATCAATACAATTTGAATAGGACAACCCTCAAACACCGCTTGCGTTTTGATGGAAGATTTATTCAAGATAGAGTTACTGGCGACAGACCTTTTACTTCACGATTACGATACAAAATTGGTTTAGAAACTCCTTTACAAAAAAACAACAAAGTATATTTGTCCCTATACAATGAATTTTTCTTTAATCTTGACAAAAGTGCTATTGCCATTTACGGAGAAGACTGGGCTTATGCAGCACTAGGTTTTAAAATTGACAAAAATAATAAAATTGAAGCAGGAGCATTGTCTATATTTGGTGTTTACAATAAGCAAAACGATTTTAACAGGTCATACTATTTACAATTAACTTGGATTAACCATGTAGATTTCAGAGCAACTAAAAAAATCTAACACAGTAATAGATTTTAAGTAGGAGCGTAACATTAAAGTACAATCGATAGTAGAACTTTGCAAATATCTACTGTCGATTTTCTTTATATGACACCATGTACAATCAAAATATTCACCCACCATTTAATTATCGATCAACACACAACAAAATACAATTTGTTTACGTGGTATGGTTGCAAATTTAAATTTTTATACCATTTCTATGGATATCGAGCATTTATAAGGTAACTTAGGGCATAAATTGAAATCATGAAAGAACTTTATATTATCCTCGGCATTATTTTATTGATTTTTATTGGCAGCCAACTTTATGCTATTTACGGTCAGCGAAACATTGAAACGTATCCCTACAAAGTCATAAAGCAATATCCTCTGTTTGAAACCAGAAACTACGAAGCTACATTGTTTACCTCAATACAACTCTCAACCAATGATTACAAAGAATCATCTAGCAAAGGGTTTTCAATTTTAGCGGGATATATTTTTGGAGGCAATGAGAAAAATGAGAAAATAGCAATGACCTCACCTGTTAGCATGTCGCTGGATACCAACATGACCATGATGTTTATGGTTCCAAAAAAGTTCAAAAAAGAAACTTTACCACAACCCAATGAATCAAAAATTCAATTCAAAGAGGAACCAGCAAAAACGGTGGCAGCTATATCCTTTGGTGGTTGGGCTAATGATGAGAAAATCGCTTCCTACAAACAACAACTTATTGCAGCACTCGATAGTGAAGGGATAAAATACACCAATCGCTTTTATTTTTTGGGATATAACGCTCCTTTTGAAGTTTTCAATCGAAAAAATGAAATCATTGTAGAACTTCAATAAAACATTCCTACGTTATCCTACCTATAAATTTAGATGAATTAATACCACAGCAAACATTTACACCAATACAACTATAATCAACCTATTTAAACTTATTTCACAATTACAATTAATCGCATCAAACCGTCTTATGTACTACCAATGCTAAAGAAAACATAAAATAGTTCAGGTATAAAATAGTCTTAGTAAATTGCGCTCATTATGAAAAAAACAATTCAAATCGCAGCTCTACTAGCACTTTTTGCTTCATGCAAGGAGGCTAATAACAAGAAAGAAATAATAACCAACATCAAAAAAGACAGTATAGCACAAACCGTGACTCCTGTAGCTTCATTTGATGGGCAACAAGTGACTGGCGTAACAGTGACTAATGCAGGCAGGATTTTTGCCAACTTCCCAAGATGGAGAAATGGTGTGAAAAATTCGGTAGTTGAAATCAGCTCAAATCAAGAAAGCACCAGTTATCCCAATGCTGCTTGGAATTCTTGGGAAATTGGACAGCAAGTAACCGAAAATAAATTTGTCGGAGTACAATCAGTAGTTGCTTTCGAAAACAAACTTTATGTACTAGACACCAGAAGTGCTCTATTTAAACCTGTCGTAGACGCGCCTCGTGTTTTTGTGTTTGACTTAAAAACAAATCAACTAGACCGCACGTATATATTAACTACAAACAGTTTCCACTCTGATTCGTACATTAATGATCTCCGCATAGACAAGAAAAACCAAAAAATGTATTGTACGGATTCTGGTCACGCTGGACTCGTTGTGGTAGATCTAAAAACGGGGGGATCTAAGAGGATATTAGACAACCATAAATCGACTAAAGCTGAATTTAGTACCCTCAATTTCAACGGAAAAGAATGGAAAAACACCATTAATTCTGATGGAATCGCATTAGATACTTTGAATAACCGCCTCTACTATCATGCCTTGACGGGGTATAGCTTGTACTCTATAAGCACTGCTGCTTTTAACTTAACCGATGAAAAAGCCATAGAAAAAGAAGTGAAATTTGAAGGTAAAACCGCTGCTCCTGATGGAATGATATTTGATCAAAACGGAAATTTATATTATGCAGATTTAGAAAACAACAAAATTCAATACCGTAAATCAGATGGGAGCGTCAAGACTCTTATAGAGGGCGACGAGATAAAATGGGCTGATACTTTTAGTATTTATAACGGATACCTTTATTTTACAAATTCTAGAATTAATGAGGTAACTCCTGACATTTCGAAATTAAGTTTTACGGTTAATAAAATAAAATTACCAAACTAACCATCCATAAAATATGGGGTCTATCGCTAAGTATCTTGCAAAGAAGTGCATTAAAAACCCAATTAACAATCTTTACAATTAAAATACAACTACATGACGCTACAAATAGAAACTCCTGCACTATTATTCTCTGCTACCTCGTTGATTCTATTAGCCTACACGAATCGGTTTTTAACGATTGCCACAATTGTCAGAAGTCTTAAGAAAACGTATGACGAAAAAGAAAATAAAAGTATCTTAATCGAAATTAATAATCTTAATTTGCGACTGACCTTGATACGATACATGCAACTTTTTGGAGTCCTTAGTTTGTTTCTTTCGGTTTTTGCAATGCTACTACTCTTCTTTGATTTTCAGTCGTTCGGCTTATATCTTTTTGGCTTTAGTTTATTAAGTTTATTGATATCCTTGGCACTATCATTTTGGGAGATCAGTATTTCTGTAAAAGCATTACAAGTACACTTAAGCGATTTGACAGAAAAGTAATTATTGATTTTTTACAAAAAAAAAGAGCTGTGTAGCAACTACACAACTCTTTTTTTTATTTACTTAATTGTCTTAAGGATTTAGAAGACCGCCTTCTTCTTTTTTCTCATTGTTCAATAAATTAGGATTTTCTTTCGCTAATTTATTTTTAGTTGGAATTTTATAATTTAAGCTGAAACCAAATTTTCTTGTATCCTGCTTGCTGCTAAGTAGTAGCGGAGTTTCAAATGAATTAAAACCATTTTTATTAGTGTTTAGAATATCATCCGCATAGATTGACAGTGTCAATTGGTCTTTCAAGAACTTTTTAGAGAAAGTAAAATCAAGAGAATTTCTAATTGGCTCTGTTGCGATGAAATAAAAGTAATTCCCTTTAGGAAAAACGTAATTGTAATTAGCAACAAACTTGACATTAGACGGCAGTACAATCTGAGACATTAAGTTTATCATCCAAAAACCATTAGTATCGACATTAGGAATCTGGTGGTACTGATAGCCTCCATATACATATAAAAAATTCATTGTATCCGGATTCACATTCATCTTCATAGTCTCAGCTAGTCCCTTGGTAAACAACATATAAGGAATAGGCATACCTGCGCTAAAATTATGAATTTTAACCTCCCGAATATTCTCATTTGTATTAATTACAACATCATTAATAAGCGATACTCTATTGATGACTTGATTTTTTGCTGCACTTATGTTGTAACTAATAAAGGCGTAATCAAATGCACTTAACTTTACCTCATAATTATTAAAAATAGTAGGTTGCAAGTTAGGATTACCTGAATAATCAACATTAGGGTTCTGATAATTAGTATTATTAGGGTTCAAAGCTGAGGTACTAGGCAATGTGATTTTTTTATTATAATTCACATTAAAGTTTACTGCACTACTAAAATTGTACTGCGCACTAGCATTAGGAAAAAAACGAAATTGCTTAAATGGAGACAAGGTGGCCACATCCGTATTTCCAGTAATATTATAATCTTCGGCACGACCTCCTAATATAAAATTTACTTTGTCAAATCTGGTTTGAACCTCTACATAAGAAGCAGCTGTTCTACGTTTATAATCTAAATTCACAACATCTCTGCTTGTAGCCTCAAAAAGCAACTGCTCGTATAAACTACCAAAACTCAATTTTCCTTCATCAGAAAATTTTATGGGTTGCGAATAATCAAATTTAAAATTATAAAAATTTTGGTTCGATGAGTTGGCTAATGTCAATGATGAATTACTCACTGGGCTTAAAGCAAAATCATTAGTGTTATTGTTATAATTGAATTTGAACTCTAACTTTTTAGCGCTATTGCTAAATTTCTTTTGATAAGTCACAACTGCATCTTGACGTAAACCTGTACTTTTTGACAAATCATTATTTACAAAACCAGGACCTGTTCCTAAGGTTGTAGTATTATTGTTGTTTTTAGTTAAGTCGTAATTAAGTAACAATCGATCCTTACCTAGGTCAAACGTCAGTGCCGATTTAATAAAATTATTTCTTCCAGTACGATCAGAATCTGTTTTACTAAGCAAAGAATTTGTTCCGTTTTCTTGTTTTTCCAGAGCTGCCCAAGTTGCGCTTTCTCTATAATTTTGCCCAACATTTAATTGCCATCCAAAATATTTGTTCTTTGCACTCAACAACAAACTATTATTTACCCTCAGGCGAAAATCATCATAATTAGTAAAACTAGTACTATTTGTATAGGTAGCACTCAAATAATTTTTTGCGTTTTTATTGGTAATAATATTCAAAATAGCACCGCCAGAAGTAGCAGGAAATTCAGCACCTGGTTGCGTTATTATTTCTATTTTTTCAATTGCATTTGCCGGCATTCCCTCTAAAAAAGCATTAAGTTCTGTAGTGGAGATATTAAGAGGTCTTCCGTCCATAAAAACATCCAACTGTTTTCCTTGGTACATCATTCCAGCAATATCTGAGGCTATTAAACCTGGTAACTTTTTTATTCCTTCGAGAACTGAACCTGTGTTTAAACTAGGTTGATCTGCAAAATTAAAAATGGTTCGATCTGCTTTTTGCTCAATCGCTTTTTTAGTTTTAACAATCGATACTTCATTTAGTTCCGTTGTTTTTTCAGGTGCTTTTTCGGGACTAGTTTGTGCAGTGACATTATTTAAGCAAGCCAAAGTAAATAATGCAATCAAATAATTCTTTTTCATTTTTATTATATCAGTTACGGCATAAGTATACGTTATAAGTAATATGTTACAAAGAAGGCCAATAAATAAAACTGATTACTATTAAACCTTTCTCGATTTACTACATCTAAGCTATAAGATGCTTACTCAAATACAAGTACTATGAATCAAAACACATTGTGGTCGCTCCGATTAGGTTTTTCGAATAAGGAAAGTGAAACTATTGCTAATAAAGGAATACAAGGTTTCTTGTCGGTATCGTTCAAAGTCCCTTTTGATGCTAGCATACCTGATTTCTTGAAAGAGAGTCCTAAAACTTCTGCTGATTTAAAAGCACAACGACAAATTTTAAAAAATGCCACTGACGAGCAAAAAAAAGCAGCACGCATGGCGGAGAACGGCACTACACAGGCAATGAAGCAATGGTGGATTGACAAAATGATGACAAGCGATTTTCCCCTACAGGAAAAAATGACTTTAATGCTGCACAATCATTTTGTAGCCACCCACCAAAAGGTAAAAATTAATTACTGGATTTTTCAGCACAATCAAATTTTGCGAAAGCATGCTTTTGGCAATTTTAAAACACTTACAAAAGAGATAATAAAAAGCAATGCTATTGTGCGATACTTAGACAATAGTGATAATAAAAAAGGAAAACTCAACGAAAATCTAAGCCGAGAATTACTCGAGTTATTTACACTGGGTATAGGTAATTATACTGAAGAGGATATTAAAAACGGGGCTAAAGGACTTGCTGGATTGACATTGGGCGAAGAGAGTGCACAATACCGCAAATTTTTACAGGATGACACCCCAATGACCTACTTTGGTAAAAAAGGTGTTTTTAAAGCGGATGATATGGTCGATATTATTTTTGAACAAAAAAACATCCCCTATCTGATGACAAAAAAAATAGTACAATGGTTTATTTACGATAATCCTTCGAAAGAACTAGTTCAGTACTATGGAGATTATTTTAGAAGTGTCAATTTTGAGTTTAAACCCTTACTAACTAAAATTTTCACAGAGGAATATGAAAAGAAAACAGCAGGCTCCAAGATTAAAAATCCGCTAGAATTTAGCCTACAGATACTAAACGAGCTACAATTACCTATGGTAAAAAGCAACCCTATCGTTTTCTTTTTAAGACAGCAAAGCATGGACTTGTTCAATCAGCCTAATGTAAAAGGTTGGGACGGCGGTAAATCATGGCTAACCACTCAAATTTATTTACAAAGGGAAGCGGTTGCTGATGCTGTATGCCAAGGTCGTGCTTTTATTAGAGGAAATGACAATAACCAAATGTCTAGCCAAATGTCTAGCCAAATGTCTAGAACAAAAGCAAAAACAACGCATTTGCAATGGCAAAAAGGCACTAACAAAGCCATTATAAAAGAGCTTACAGATCGCTTACTTTTTAGTGTAAGTCCAGAAACACAAAAAGACTTTGAAAACCTTTTAAAATATGATTTTGATGCGAATTCACCCAATAGTGATCAAGCCGTTTTACGATTGTTTAATGCCATAATCAAAGAACCTGAATTTCAGTTAATTTAAGATAACGATCAAAGAACTACAATAATGAACAGAAGAAACTTTTTATCCCTTACCGGAACATTAACTGGTGGATCGTTATTATTACCCGATTTTTTATTCTCCTTTAGCAAACAGGAAAACCTCATTACTGGTGATCAATGTGTTGTTTTTGTTCAACTTAACGGCGGTAATGATGGTCTAAATACTTTTATACCCTATCTCGATCCCTTGTATTATGAAATGCGTCCTAAAATTGCATTATCTAAAGAGGAAGTAATTGCAGGAAACAATGAAATGGCTTTTCATCCAGCACTAAAGGGTTTCGCACAAATGCAACAAAACGGAGATTTAAGTGTAATTCAAAACGTAGGCTATCCTGAACCCAACCGATCTCATTTTAGAAGTCAAGAAATTTGGCAAACAGCCTCTGATTCTAATCAATATATTAATGAAGGCTGGCTAGGACGCTATCTTGATTTGCAGTGCACCACTCACATGCCTACAGCGGGAATTAATATTGATACAATTGATAACTTGGCTCTAAAAGGAGAAGAGCCCAATGCCATAACAATTAAAGACCCTAACAAATTCAAGATAAAAAACAGCAAGGACGACAACAACACGCTATCTGATAATCCAGAGCTAGATTTTGTTCGAAAAATAGCCAATTCTGCCGTCGAAGGATCAGAATTAATTCAGAAAGCGCTTTCTCAATCTACCACAGAAATGCAATATCCAGCCACTGGTTTAGGTAAAAACTTAGAATGGATAGGTCGCTTAATTAAAGGTAATTTAAATTCAAAAGTATATTACACCTCACTAGGCGGTTTTGACACGCACGACAATCAATTAGCGATTCACAAAAACAAATTAACTGAATTAAACGATGCTCTATTTAGCTTTTATACTGATTTAAAAAAGGCTAAACTACTGCAAAATGTAACAATTATGGTTTTTTCTGAGTTTGGACGACGTGTTAAAGACAACGGAAACGGAACAGATCACGGAACTGCGGCTCCCATGTTTGTCATTGGCGGAGGCAATAAAGGGAAAGTTATCGGAAACAATCCCAATCTGTCTGACTTACAACAAGGCGATTTAAAACATCAAATCGATTTTAGAAGTGTGTACGCTAACTTATTACAAAACAAACTAGGCTTCAATCCAAGTAAAATTGGCATCAAAAACCCTGCTCTAACTGACTTATTTTAAAAATAATCAGTCTTATAAAGTTCGCTTAAAGATGAAAGCCTATCTTTGCCTGCTTTAAAAAATAAAAAAATGGTTAAAAATAATGTCTTAAAAGGCGTTTTCTTGGTAGGTTTAGGTGCAACAACTTATGGTATGCTTGCTACATTTGTAAAAATGGCATACACTGAAAATTATACGACTGCAGAGGTAACAACCTCTCAATTTATATTGGGAATAACAGGAATATTACTGATTAATTTATTCCAAAAAATAAAAAATAAAAATACAGCAACCAAGGCATCTTCACGCAATATATTTCAGCTGATGCTAGCCGGAACTTCTTTAGGAATGACTAGTGTGTTTTATTATTTAGCAGTAAAATACATTCCTGTATCTATTGGAATCGTGCTTTTGATGCAAACGGTTTGGATGGGAGTTCTATTAGAAATGGTTTTAGAGAAAAAACTACCATCGAAACAAAAAGTAATTTCAGTTTTGATTGTTTTGATTGGAACCGTATTGGCCACAAACCTAATCAATAATGAAGTACAACTAGACTGGCATGGTATCATGTGGGGTATGCTAGCGGCAGCTTCATTTACAACTACGATGTTTACAGCAAACAGTATAGCTACCAATATCTCATCGGCCCAAAGAAGCTTGTACATGCTTTTAGGTGGGGCGATCATAGTATTTGGTTTTTCGATAGCAACTCAAATCACTCCTTTTAACTTCGCGATTTTTACTAAATGGGGAATCATTCTAGCATTGTTTGGGACAATCATACCTCCTATGCTTATGAATGCCGGTTTTCCTCTAACAGGAATTGGGTTAGGAAGTATTGTATCGGCTTTAGAGCTACCAGTTTCCGTAATGATGGCATACATTCTTTTAAACGAAGATGTAAATGCCACACAATGGTTGGGTATTGTACTGATTATACTTGCAATCGTACTTATGAATATCAATTGGAAAAAAAGTAAAAACTAATACAACGGACATGCTGTTATGTAAAAGAAACGGTAATTAAATTGATTTAATATGTCTACTTTAGCAATGAAAACCAAAAACTAACTGAATATGATTTTACCTTGGCATCTCTACCTAATGGCTTTAATTTATATTATCGCAGGTCTAAATCACTTTAGAAACCCTAGATTGTATTTAAAGATAATTCCGCCGTATTTACCTAATCCAAAAGCGCTCAATACGATCAGTGGTCTAGCTGAAATTATTTTGGGCATCGCATTAGTAATTATTCCACTTAGCAGTATTGCTGCATGGGGAATAATAGCCTTGCTGGTAGCTGTGTTTCCAACTCATGTGTACATGTATCAAAATCCAAAAGCAAGAATGGGATTACCTGTTTGGGCTTTACTTCTTAGAATGCCGCTGCAACTATTGCTAATGTATTGGGCTTATCAGTATACTGTTTTGTAATTATTTTTAATCAAATAGGACAAAGGTCTCGATCTAAATACAGTGTTTTGCAATACCAAATTGACTATGTAAAGTCTACTTATCGAACTTTAGACAACGTAATAACAAACACTGTGGCATAAAAAATAGCAGAATTTTAAAAAAACTTTTTTAATAATAAAAAAAAACTGAGTTTTGATACGAAGTACTATTTTTTTTTATTAATATTGGTACCTTATTGACAAGCATTTACATTATTAATTATAAAACCTATTTGAATTAATTTTCACGTGATGAAAAAGAGTAACCGCAAAGAACTGACTTGGGACCAAACAGAAAAACTTGTTACACTAGCTCTAGAAGAGAAAAATCCTTTTGAGATTATCAAAAAAGAATTTGGACTAGTAGAAAAAGAAGTTCTGGAAATCATGAAAAAAAAGATGCCAGCCGAAAAATTTGAGATGTGGAAGAAAAAAGCTG
>CAXBGV010000056.1:0-11418 GCA_963975235.1 uncultured Flavobacterium sp.
CATAGCCAATAGAACTTAATAAATACACTATTGTTTTTAGAGAAACCACTTCGGGATTATAAGTAACACGTACTTTTTTTTCAGGAAAATTAACCTGTGAACTACTTATTCCCTCTTGAAGGCGGTGTAAATTTTCCAAAATCCAAATACACGAGCTACAATGAATGTGAGGAATACTAAGTGAAATAATAGCGGTCGTACCCTCCTGAAATTCCAATAATTTTGAAACAATGCTTTCATTCTCTAAAAAATCATATTTGCCAGCTATTTCTAGCGGTGTGCTCCCAGGTGACTTTTCGAAATCATAATAACAAGTCAAATCATTTACGCTAAAAATTTCGTACACCGTTTTACAACCGTTGCAACAAAATAATTTTTCGTCAAAAATAATCTCTTCGTTTTTTTCAATCTTTAAACCACAATGGAAACAGTTTTTGTTTGTGTCCATAACTTTGCTCATTTACCTAATGCAAAGGACTTAAACGATTGTTAAAAATTATATGACATATATCATATTAAAGGTTTAATTTTGACGGCACAACGAAAATCTTTTTGAAATGAGTAAATGCGAACAATGTATTGTAAGAGAATTTAGCTCCCTAAAAGCTTTAAACAAAGACCAATTAGTGCATCTTGCTGATTGCAAAACGTCACGCATTATTAAAAAAGGAGAAGTAATATTTGCAGAAGGTGAAAATGTAAATGGTATCTTTTGTATTAAAGATGGTGTTTGCAAACTGACCAAATTAAGTCCTAATGGTAAAGACCAAATTGTAAAATTAGTGACTAAAGGGGAATTATTAGGTCAGCGTTCTATGATTAGTGAAGAACCTGTTAACCTAAGTGCGGTAGCTTTAGAAGATATGCAAGTGTGCTTTATTCCTAAAGCAGAAGTTATGAGTTTCTTTGATACTAACAATCAGTTCTCTATGAATGTTATGAAAACCATTTGCGGGGATTTGAAAGATGCTGATGGTCATATGGTAAATATGGCTCAAAAAACGGTAAAGCAGCGACTTGCCGAAACCTTATTGTACCTAGAAGCCACTTTTGGTAAAAACAATGACGGAACACTCAAGATTCAGCTATCTCGTGATGAGCTAGCTAGCCTCATTGGGACCGCAACTGAAAGCTGTATTCGTCTTTTATCCGACTTTAAGAAAAATAATTTGATTGATTTGACAGGAAGAAAAATAGCATTAAAGGACATACCTAAGCTAAAAAAATTAGCCGAATAATTATTTTTTATTCATAACTAAGTAATAAATAGGAATTCCTAGCGCTACAATGCCTAATCCTAAGCCAGTATTAAAGGTGTCGTACACTAATAACGTAATACATATGGCAACTGTTACTACAATATAAATCGCGGGTATAACAGGGTAACCAAATGCTTTATATGGTCGCTCTGTATTAGGCTCTTTTTTTCTTAAAATAAAAACGCCGATAATCGTTAAAATATAAAACAACAAAGAAGCAAAAGTAGCATAGGTTAATAAATCACCAAACTTACCCGAAACGGCTAGGATGCTTGCCCATATGCATTGTACCCACAGTGCTTTTGCAGGAACTTGATTTTTATTTAGTTCCGTAGCTTGTTTAAAAAATAGTCCATCTTTAGCCATAGCATAGAACAGGCGTCCCCCTGAAAGGATTAAGCCACTATTCGCTCCAAAAGTAGATACCATAATTAATGCAGCCATTACAAAAACACTAGCATTACCCATAATCATACCTGCCGCAGCAGCTCCTACCCTATCATTACTTGCAAACATGATTCCGTTTTCGAATGCATTCGCAGCTCCTGGAGTTCCTTGCATAGGTAATAAAGCTAAATAAGCTACGTTTGCAAGTATGTAAATAATAGTCACAATCAATGTTCCAAGAAACAAGCTTCGTGGAATATTTTTTTTGGGTTCTTTTATTTCACCTGCAATAAAAGTCACATTATTCCAAGCATCACTAGAAAACAATGAGTTGATCATTGTTGCTGCTGCTGCTCCCAATAAAGTTGTCCCAACGAGTTTAGTAACTGTCACGGTACCATCAGGATTTAAAACCGTACGGCTCGCCTCCCACATATTTTTAAAGTTGTTAGACAAAACATCTGTTTTTAGACCCACATAAATTCCTAAAATGATCAAAGCAAACAAAGCAATTAATTTAGCTGAAGTTAAAATTAACTGTACAATTTTACCACTTTTGACCCCTTGCGTATTGATGTAAGTAAGTAAAATAATGCTCAATACTGCCAAGAGTTTACTATTACTAAAAGCAAAAGAGTGCCCTACTTGAAAAAGTGTATTATCTAAAAAAGGAAAAAAAATAGCTGCGTAGCTAGCAAAAGTCACTGCAATGGCAGCAATTACACCTGTTTGAATTACAGAGAAAACAGTCCAACCGTATAGAAAAGAAATTAACCTACCGTAGGCACGCTGAATGTAAACAAATTGCCCGCCTGCTTTAGGCATCATTCCTGCTAATTCGCCATAACTAAGAGCTGCTGCAACTGTAATTAATCCTGTCACTAACCAAATTACTAACAACCAGGCTGCTGACCCAATGTCTCTTGCCATCGCAGAGGTTACTATAAAAATTCCAGAACCTATCATGGAACCTGCTACTAAACTCGTGGCATCAATTAAACCTAAAGAGCGCTTCAACTCCGTTTTATTTTCTGACATATTGTGTTTTAATATATGTTAAGGATAACAAATTATAGTTTTTTAGCCTCTTCCCAAAAAACATCCATCTCCGCTAAAGTCATGTCCATTAATGGTTTTCCCAACTCTCCAGCTTTACTCTCTAAGTATTGAAAACGTTTAATGAATTTTTTATTGGTTCGTTCTAAAGCATCCTCAGGATTTATTTTTAAAAATCGTGCATAATTAATCATCGAAAATAAAACATCCCCAAACTCTGCTTCCATTTTATCCTGATCACCCGCACTAACCTCTACTTGTAATTCTTGTAGTTCTTCCTGAACTTTTTCCCATACTTGCTGCGGTTGATCCCAATCAAAACCAACTGCTTTTACTTTTTCTTGTATACGACTAGCCTTTACTAAAGCAGGTAAACTTTTAGGTACTCCCTCGAGTACAGAAGACCTTCCTTCTTTTAATTTTAATTTTTCCCAATTTTGCTTTACTTCTTCTTCATCTTGAACAACTGTATCGCTATAAATATGGGGATGACGATGAATTAATTTTTCGCAAATTTCATTGCACACATCTGCTATATCAAAATCGTTTGTTTCGCTGCCTATTTTGGCATAAAACACAAGATGTAACATCAAGTCACCTAATTCCTTCTTGACCTCAGTCAAATCATTATCTAAAATTGCATCTCCTAATTCATAGGTTTCTTCAATGGTTAAATGACGTAAACTCTGCATGGTTTGCTTTTTGTCCCAAGGGCATTTTTCTCGCAAATCATCCATAATATCCAGTAATCTATTAAAAGCATCTAGTTGTTTTTGTCTGGTATTCATTTGGTCCTGATTTTAATGACTTAGGGATTTACTAACGAGGTAAAAATAAGAAATCCTGCTTTCTAATTGGCATAGAAAGCAGGATTTTTGCTTGTTTCAAAAAAAGTTATTCTTTTACTTTTTTCTCTTTTTTGGTCTTTTCTGCAACTGCTTCCGTAGCATCTTCAACTACTTCCTCTGTTGTTGCTTCTTCTGTTACAACTAAACCTTTTGCTTGCAAGGTATTGTACCAGTTTAAAATTTTCTTTACGTCTGAAGGATATACTCTTTCCTCATCAAAATCAGCCAATACTTCTCTGAAATATGCCATTAAAGTTGCATTATCTTCTTTGTGAGAAATAGCTGGACCGTTACTTTCTTTTGCAGCTATATTGTTCATGATTTCAACCAAAGGCTTTTCGCCTTCGTAAGTATAAATCGAAATCTCTGACAATAAACTTACATTACTTTTTAGACTTACTGATATTTTTTTTCCATCAGCTAGTGATTCAGCAACGAAACCTGTACGCGTTTGTACTTTTAAAACATATAAACCCGGTTTTCCAGAAATGGATAATATTTTTTCTAAATTCATTTTATTTATTTTATTAAGAATTCAATTTGAATTGTATTTTTTATCTTGTTCAAAAACTATACCTACTCGTTTTTTACCTTCCTTTTTTACCAAAAAATTTCATTCGGTACTCTTGGAATGTTTTCCCTTCGATAATATTTTTAAGCTTTTTTTGAATTAAACGTTTTTTTAATGACGAGATTTTATCTGTAAACAAAATTCCTTCGATATGATCGTATTCATGTTGAATAACACGAGCAATCAAGCCGTCAAAAACTTCTGTTTTCATCACAAAATCTTCTTCGCAATACTCAATAGTAATCGTCGGATTTCTATAAACATCTTCACGAACATCAGGAATACTAAGACAACCTTCATTAAAAGCCCATTCCTCGCCTTCCTCTTTTATCATTTTTGCATTAATAAAAGTACGCTTGAAACCATTTAATTGATTTTGCTCAGCTGAATCAAGATCCTCATCATCGCTGAAAGGCGTAGTGTCTATAACAAATATTCGAAGTGCTTTTCCCACTTGTGGAGCCGCTAAACCAACACCATTAGCATTATACATGGTTTCGTACATATTCACTATCGTTTCTTTCAAGTCAGGAAACTCTGCAGTTACATTCTCTGCTACCTTTCTTAAAACTGGATCACCGTAACCTATAATTGGTAAAATCATTATTCTTGTATTAAGATTTATTAACCATCTAAGGAGTAAAACCCCTTTAAATATGGTGGGCAAAAATAGTAAATTTTTGGACAATGAATAATCGGATCTTTAGTATTTAGTATTTATTTGTTAATAGACCATAAAAACTGCTCTTTTTTTAATTGATAAATCCCACAATCCTTACCTTTGAGGTCAATCTTAAATCTATGATTACTACTATCAAAAATTTTATTGACAGCATTCATTTTACTAGTGCGCTAAAAGTAACCTTTTCGGCCGTTATTCCTGCATTGCTGTTTGCTTATTTGGGAGATTTCTCGATGGGATTTACAATAGCATTAGGCGCTATTTTGACCTATCCTAGTGATATCCCTAGTAGCTTAAAACATAAAGTAAACGGAATACTTGTTGCTGCTTTTACGGTTGCTGGCATGAACCTTATTATAAATTTAGTGCAGCCTTACCCGTTCCTGTTTTATCCTTTACTGGTATTTTTAATCTTTTTTCTGTCTATGATTTCGGTTTATGGACAACGAGCGACTATGGTTTCTTTTTCTGGGCTGCTTGCTATCGCTATCGCTTTTGCTCATTTACATTCCGGATGGGAAATGCTTGAATACTCTGGTTTACTGCTATCAGGAGGCTTATTTTATCTCTCAATATCACTGCTTTTTTTCTACATTAGACCACATCGTTATATCGAACTCCAAATTGCTCAAGGCATTCTATTAACTGCGAAATACTTGAAATTAAGAGGTGATTTATGGGAGCTCAATTCAGATCGCAAGGCAATTACCAAAAAACAACTGCATTTCCAGGTAGAGCTAAATAGTATTCATGAGAACATTAGAGAAGTTTTAATAAGAAATCGAACTAACATAGGTTCTTCTAATCAAAACAGAAAGATGCTAATTACTTTTATTTCCTTAGTTGAAATAATGGAATTAGCCATTGCTACCTCATTTGATCATAACAAACTACATCAAAAATTTGATGCCCATCCGAAAGTATTAGAAACTTATCAAAATTTAGCCTACAAACTTGCCTCTTGTCTAAAAAAAGTAGGGAAAAGTATTGAAGATAGAGCGAAATATAGCTCTAAACATAATTTACTTGAAGAACTGCAAAAGTTAGAAATTGCGATTACCGATTATGAAAAACAGTTGCAAACAGATGATGCTGCCGAAGGCGTATTAATGCTAACCAACATGCTGCACTATGCCGAAAAGCAAGTCGAAAAAATAAAAACGATCGAACGTGCTTTTTTACAAAATATTCAGGCAACTGAATTTATGGGTAGAGACAAGGATTTAGAAAAATTTATTTCTCCAAACACCTACTTATGGAGTACTTTGATCGAAAACTTAAGTTTTTCGTCTACAGTATTTAGGCATTCCTTGCGTTTAACTGTCACAATTGTGGTTGGGTTCATTATTGGGCAAATTTTACCTTTTCAAAATACGTATTGGATTTTACTAACCATTGTGGTAATCATGAGACCAGGCTACGGACTCACAAACGAGCGAACATACCATCGTATCTTTGGTACCTTATTAGGAGGTGCAATCGCTTTTGGTGTCCTTTTATTTATACATAACACAACAATAACAGCCAGTCTTGCAATTGTAGCAATGCTTTTAGGATTTACCTATACACCTAGTAACTATAAAATTGGAGCAACATTTGTGACCATTTATGTAGTGTTTATCTATGCGATTATAACACCTAATATTATCGATGTCGTTCAATATCGTATTTTGGATACCTTTGCTGGAGCGATTTTGGCATTTTTAGCCAACTCCTTTATTTGGCCATCGTGGGAATTTTTAAATCTACCGCAATTTATTAGCAAGGCCATAACAGCAAATAGAAATTATTTGAACGAAATTTCTATTTTATATAATGAAAAGGGTGAAGTGACTACGCCTTACCGTTTGGCTAGAAAAGAAGCTTTTGTAGCCATTGGCAACCTGATGGCATCGTTTCAAAGAATGATCCAAGAGCCTAAATCCAAGCAAAACAAATTACAACAGGTTTACAAATTGACTGTTATCAACCACTCTTTACTATCTTCTCTTGCATCACTTGGCACTTATATTCAATCCCATAAAACGACACAAGCTTCGGAGGCGTTTAACGAGGTTGTGAATACGGCTCTGAGAAATTTAGATGTCGCTATTTTACTTTTAAACAATGACCTTACTGCTGCTAAAAATCTTGATCTTGTAAATGATGATTTAAAAAAGCGATTTACCGAACTTAATAAAATTAGAGAACGAGAAATAAAAAGCAACACTGATGATAATGAAGCCGATTTGAAATTAAAAATGCAAGAAGCGCAACTGGTAATAGAGCAATTAATATGGCTGACCAGCTTATCTGAAAATGTTTTGAAAGTAACAAAGATACTTATGACTGAAAAAAATGAATCCCAATAAGCGCTTTTATTGGGATTCATTTTAATTCTTATTTATTCAATTTTAAAACTGTCGCTGTATTATTTCTAATTTGTTCGAGTAGTTCTGGCTTATCATTTAAGTTTTGACCATAAGAAGGAATCATTGCCTTCATTTTTGCCTGCCATTCTGGAGTTGCTAATTGCTCTTTGAAACATCTATCTACTAAAGCAGCCATAATAGACACTGCTGTAGAAGCACCTGGTGATGCACCTAATAAAACAGCTAAACTACCATCAGCAGTATTAATAACTTCTGTCCCAAACTCTAATATCCCACCTTCCTTTTCATCCTTTTTAATAACCTGAACCCTTTGTCCCGCGCGTTCTAATACCCAATCTTTAGATCGTGCACTTGGAACATATTCTCTTAGAGCAATAATTCTATCCTTTGGTGATTGACGCACCTGCTGAATCAAGTATTTTGTCAACGGAATATTTTTTATCCCTGCGACAATCATAGGGTATATATTGTCTGGTTTTATTGATAAAGGCAAATCAGAATAAGAACCATTTTTTAAAAATCGAGTCGAAAATCCTGCAAAAGGTCCAAAGAGCAATGCTTTTTGGCCATCGATCATACGGGAATCTATGTGTGGGACAGACATAGGTGGCGCACCTACACTAGCTTTACCATAAACCTTAGCCTCGTGTTTTGCAATAACCTCTGGATTTGTGCATTTAAGCCACTGCCCACTAACAGGAAAACCACCGTATCCTTTTCCTTCTGGAACATCTGCTTTTTCTAACAACGGTAATGAGCCACCACCGGCACCAATGAAAACGAACTTAGTGTATATCTTTTTCTTCTGACCACTAGATAAATCTGTAACTTTTAATCTCCACGTTTTATTCTCTCGTTTATCAATTTTTCTAACCTCATGGTTAAAATGCATGGTAACACCTTCTAAACTTGTCAAATAATTAAACATGCTACGAGTTAGTTCACCAAAATTAACATCAGTACCAATAGGCATATTCGTTGCTGCAACTTCTCCATCAACTGGCCTTCCTTCCATCACTAATGGCATCCATTCCTTTAGCTTAGAAAAATCAGTGCTATACGTCATTTCCTTAAAAATAGTATTGGCTTGTAAAACATCAAAACGGTTTTTTAAGAAAGCTACATTTTCGGCTCCCCAAACAAAACTCATGTGAGGCACTCTTTTTATAAAGTTTTCGGGTGCGGTAATTTTATTTTCTTGAACAAGGTAAGACCAAAATTGTCTCGACACTTCAAAAGATTCTGCGATACTGATAGCTTTTTTTGGATCTATGGTACCGTCTTCTTTTTGAGGCGTGTAATTTAATTCGCAAAAAGCAGAGTGCCCCGTTCCTGCGTTATTCCAAGCATCTGAACTTTCGGCAGCCGCAATATCTAATCTTTCAAAAATCTCGATTGTAATATCTGGTTGTAATTCTTTTAGCATCAGTCCTAAAGTAGCACTCATAATTCCGGCTCCTATAAGAACGACATCAGTATTTGAACGAATAATTGTATCAGGCATAGCACATTTTTTTAAAATGCAAAGATACTTTATATAGTTGCTAAAAAAAGTATAAAAAAGAGGGAAAAACTAGATTTAACAAAAAAAACTTTGTAGTTATTTTTCTCTATAAAAAGAGTATTAAAACATTTTTCTGTTTAAGTAATCTTGCAACATAATAGTCGCTGAAATCTCATCAATCAGTGCCTTATTTTGACGTTGTTTTTTTTTCATGCCATTATCAATCATTGATTGAAATGCCATTTTAGAAGTAAATCGTTCATCTACACGAATAACCTTCATATCCGGAAAGTGATTTGTAAAATGAGTCACAAAACCTTTAATTATGGAAGCACTCTGTGACGGCAAACCATTCATTTGTTTTGGCTCTCCTATTAATACAGCCTCTACTTTCTCTTTTAAAAAATAATCTTTCAAGAAAGCAATGGCCGTTGCACTAGCAACCGTTGTTAACCCTGAAGCAATAATTTGCATTTCGTCAGTAACGGCTATACCCGTTCGTTTTTGTCCATAATCGATCGCAAGAATTCTAGGCATTTGTTGTGTTTTAGAGTTTGCTAAATTAAGCTTTTAAACAATTTAATTACTAAAGAAAATGTAAAGATGTAAACGACCGCACTTAAACGCAATAAAATTGCTTATTGATATAAAATAAATTATTTTTGAAAAAATTTCAGAATGAGTAAAGATTTTTCTTATAGATCAGATATTGATGGATTGCGAGCTATAGCTGTGCTAATAGTTATTTTTTTTCACGCTAATTTCACATGGATTCCAGGCGGCTACGTAGGAGTGGATGTGTTTTTTGTTATCTCAGGATTTTTAATTACCAACACTATCGAAAAGGAAATACTGACTAACAGTTTTTCATTTAAGCAGTTTTACTTGAGAAGAATTCGACGAATTATTCCCGTTTTATTTTTCGTCCTGCTTATCTGTACTTTTCCTGCTTATTTTATGTTTGCAAGTGATTTTGAAGCTTTTTCAAGAACACTTATTCATACAATAGTTTCAACGAACAACATTCATCTATGGATAAATAACAAACAATATTTTGCCGAAAATTCAGAGTTAGTCCCGCTATTACACACTTGGTCTTTATCTGTCGAAGAACAATTTTACTTTATATGGCCAGCTATTTTGCTGCTTTTATCAAAATTAAAATCAATAACAGTAAGGAGAATTGCAATTATATCGATATTGGTTTTTAGTCTGTTATACTCCATCTATCTAACCGATACTGATCCTAATACAGCCTACTTTTTATTGCAAGGTAGATTTTTTGAATTGGGAATAGGTGCGACACTAGCTGTTTTTTGGCATTCGTTACCATTAGGTAAAAAAACAGCAAACAACATACTATCTACTATAGGATTGTTGTTGATATTAATACCTGCTCTATTTTTACAAAAAGAAAGTGCTTTTCCTGGTATTAACGCGCTTTGGCCATGTTTGGGAGCTGCATTTTTAATCTATTCGAACAAAGGAAACGATCTAAACGCAGGCATCATCAACAGGATTTTAAAAAGCAATAGTATTGTTCTAATAGGAACTATCTCGTATTCTATGTACCTGTGGCATTGGCCTATATTTGCTTTTCTAAAATATTTTGGAGTTGAACTAACTGGAATGACTAGAATAGTTTCATTATTGATTATTTTCATCTTGTCGTATTTTAGTTGGAGATACATAGAGCAACCGTTCCGAACCACTATTAAATTCGATTTCAAGAAAACAGTATTGTACGTACTTTTACCAGTTGTATTGATCTCGGTAGGTATTTACGCAGTGGTAGACAAGTTCGATGGTTTCCCAAAACGCTTCCCTACCTTAACCGAATTTAACCCCAAAGAGAACTACCCTAACAAACTGAGAAAAAATTGTTTTGATCAGTTCAAGGTTGGCAACTGCGAAGAGTGCTTTTTAGGGATAGAGAAAGACAGTTTAGATGGTGTCTTGATTGGTGACTCATTCGCTAACCATACTGCAGCATTTTTAGATGTTCTAGCAAAAGATGCTAATTTGTACATTCATGATTCAGCCGCTGGAGGGTATCCGATATTAGTGAATCACGATGATCAAAACAAACCTACCAAGGATGAAAAATATGGTCTCGAAAGACTTGAATATGCAAAAAAATTTCAGACCATATATATAGCAGCTAATTGGGATGGACTCAGTAGGTCTAAAATCAATAGTACTAGAATATTAAATAACATTGAAGAGCTCGTAAAACTCAATAAAAAAATAGTTATTTTTGATTGTTTGAGAGTGTTACCTGAAATGAAATTACACAGATTAATGTTGACAAAAGCTTACCCTAAAAATTATCACGAAAGTTATATCTTTACACCCAAACCTAGAACTAGCGATTATTTAGTGTATAAAATTCATAAAAAATTCCCTCAAGTCATGATAATTGATATGAATGAAAGTGTGAAAATTGATGAAACGCACTTTACATCGCAAATAAATAATTCTATTGTGTACCGAAATGAAGACCATTTAAACACTAGCGGGGCGAGACTAATAGGTGAAAAATATTTAAAATTAAATACAAATCCATTAAAACAATTAGATAAAAAATGAACTCATTACAAACAATTATAGAGCAAGCATGGGAAAACAGAGCTTTGCTTCAAGAAGAAACTACCACTACTGCAATTAGAGAAGTTATTGAACTACTTGACGCAGGAAAATTACGTGTTGCAGAACCTAAGGGTGACGGATGGCAAGTAA
>CAXBGV010000057.1:0-11399 GCA_963975235.1 uncultured Flavobacterium sp.
TTTTCGTTCCTTTTGTATGCGAAGTATCAATTCGCTTATTTCTTTGGATGTTATTGTATCCAATCCAGTGGTTGGTTCGTCATACAATATTATTTCGGGTTTTAGTATTAGCGTTCTGGCTAAGCCAATTCTTTTTCGCATACCGCCAGACAACTCAGAAGGCATTTTGTCAATAGCTTCTACTAGGCCTACACTGTCTAGAACTTCATTAATTTCTCTCTCAATTTCATCCTCGCTAAGTTCAGTATGATGCCTGCGGACTGTAAAATCTAAATTTTCTCGAACAGTCATAGAGTCGTACAAAGCAGCATTTTGAAATAAGAAACCAACTTTGACCCTAATTTTATTTAAATCTTGTGTGTTTAAATCGGTAATATCCTGTCCGAGAATTTTAATTTCTCCTTCGTCGGCCTCTATTAGTCCCACGATGCACTTAATGGTAATAGACTTTCCCGTTCCTGATTTTCCCAGAATCACTAAGTCTTCTCCTTTATTAAGACTCAAATTGATTCCTTTAAGCACGTGATTGTCTGTTCCAAAAGTTTTATGTAAATTTTTGATTTCAATGGCAGCTTCCGCTTGATCTACAAAATCATTGGTAGGTAATAATTCTTTCATCTTAAAAAAATAAGTCGGTTAATTGAACAGCTAGCATGTCGATAATAAAAATACTAAGTGATGCACTAACTACAGCCGAATTTGCAGCGAGACCAACACTTTCTGTACCATTACTGGCGTTGTAACCTTTGTAGCATCCTATAATACCTATGAAAAACCCAAAAAAGAAAGTTTTTATAGTGGCAGGGAAAATATCTGAGAATGTTAGTATTTCAAATATTTTACTAATGTATAAGTACATGCTCGCATCTCCATGAATATTAAATCCAATATATCCACCAAAGATTCCTATTAGGTCGGCTAAAATAACGAGTAAAGGGATCATAAAAGTGGTGGCTAAAACGCGGGTAACTACTAAGTACTTGAAGGGATTTATTGCAGCTACTTCCATAGCATCGATTTGTTCTGTGACTTTCATCGAACCCAATTCGGCACCAATCCCAGACGCTATTTTTCCTGCGCAAATTAAAGCAGTAATTACAGGCGCTATTTCGCGAATAAGTGACAAGGCTACCATGCTAGGCAACCAAGATTCAGCGCCAAAACTTGCTAGAGTAGGGCGTGACTGTAATGTGAGCACTAGGCCCATTATAAATCCTGTTATAGCAACCAAGGGGATCGATTTGTAACCTAATTTATAACTCTGTTTAAGAAATTCTTTGAACTCGTATGGAGGAGTAAAAACTTCTTTAAAAAACCGACTAATAAATAAAGTTATATTTCCCGCATCATCGAGTTTGTTTTTAATATACGTAGTCAAAATAGTAGAGTTTTAGGATTAATAAGTTAGCTTTTTAATGAATTAAAAAATGATTTTATATATTTTATCGAAAATTATAAACTTGTCATGTTCTTAGTTTTTTCTGCATAATTTGATTAGTTACCATCTGGCATAAAACTATTTTTTAATATTGTTTATTTGTCTCCTGTAGCTTTTATTCATAGCGATTTGCTCTTTTTTTAGTAATGCAAAAACAATAATCAATGCTACTTGTAATTTCCTGCAAAACAAATTTATTGTTTATGTGGATCGCTCTAAATTATCTCATATAAAGCTTGTTATGTCAATTTATTTTTGGTAAAGATCTACTATATTTTGATGTTTATTGTTTCGAAACTTTTAATTAAAATTATAAAATTAACACTTGTTTAGTTTTTTGATAATTTCTTATACCATGCATTATTTATTCATTTCAATATTAAACGACCCAAATTAATTTACTGGTATATGATTACTTCATTATTTATAGCAACATACTTAATGACCTGCTTAGATAGATGGAAATAAACTTGTTTTGTGCAAAAAAAAAATGACTGTTTCCTAAAAAACAGTCATTTTACTAATTCAAAATACAATAGTCAAAATACGACTAATGTTTTCGTGTGAATTCATTGTAATGAATTCTATTGTTTTGCTTTAACTTAAATATCTTCTCAAGATCCAAGCGGTAGATTCGTGTTCTAGTAACAGAGCAGTCAAAAAATCGGCTGTACCAAGATCGTCATTATCTTCCTCTGAGGTTGTGATATCCTTTCTTAATTGTACTACGACAGCCTCATGATCTTTTAATAATTCTGCAACCATTTCTTTACGATCTGGATAACTATCAGGCGATTCCTTCAAGCGGGCCATCTTTCTGAATTCGGCCATCGTTCCTATAGTTTTACCGCCTAGTTTACTAATTCGTTCTGCAATTTCATCGATACTAACTTCAAGTTGTTTGTATTGATTTTCAAAAAGTTTATGCATTTCCATAAAACTTTCTCCAGTAACATTCCAATGAAACTTTCTTGTTTTTGTATACAATGTCATCGCATCTGCTAGTGTTACTGAAAGTAATTCGATGCTGTTTTTCAAATTTTTATCGTTTATTCCTATGTGTGGTTTCATTTTTTTTCTATTTATGATTACTATTTAGATATTTGATTTTATTTTTTTTTGTCAGAAACTACTATGATTATACCGCCAACAATTAATATTCCTCCTAAAATAGGAGACCATCGAACAGGATTATCCTCTTTTTTGTTAATCTCAATCGGGCCAATATCTACCACCTTTTTTTCGGTTACGTAGTTAAATCCGTTGTAAACTACCATTAAAGCTCCAATTACTACTAGGGCGATTCCTATTGATTTCGATTTCATATTTAATTATTTAAAGGTTAACTATTTTATGATTCTACTATGCAGTTTGGCTAAATGATCAATTAGTATTAATTTTTAATTAGTTGCTTAACTGCATTTCAAAGATAATTAACAAGTTCATAATTAGCCTTATAGTATTATTTGTAAAAGTTACAGTATTTACAGATGATGCAATTAGAACCATAATATGCACTTAATGTAGGATCTACTATTTAGCTTACTCTGATAAGTTTTTTATTGACAAATTCATGAATTCCTTGCTCGGCAAGTTCACGACCATATCCAGAGCGCTTGGTTCCACCAAAAGGTAGATCGGGTTGCGAAGCTGTAGGTTGATTAATAAAGACCATTCCTGAATCTATTTGATCTGCTATTTTTATGGCTCGCGCTATATCTTTGGTGTAAATGGATCCACCTAATCCAAAAGGAGAATCATTAGCTAATTCTATAGCTTCTTGCTCATTTTTGACTCTGTAAAAAGAGGCTACAGGACCAAATAATTCTTCATAAAAAGTAGGTTCTCCTCTTTTTAAATTAGTCAACAAAGTAGGTTGCATGTAGGCTCCTTGCTCAAAAGCTCTTTTGCCACCAGTTGCTACTTTTGCACCTGCTTTCTCAAATCGTGAAACTTGATCTAACAAATCTTCTAATGCTTGCTCGCTGCTTAATGGTCCAACTTGTGTATCAGCATCCATTGGATCACCTACTTTTAAAGCGGCAATAGCAGCAGTAAATTTTTCTAAAAATTCATCTGCAATAGCTTCTACGGCGATAAACCTTTTTGAGGCAACACAACTTTGTCCGTTATTATTCATTCGACCTATTATGGCCATTTCAATTGTTTTATCGATATCAGCATCTTCAAGGACAATAAAGGAATCGCTTCCTCCCAATTCTAGCACTGATCTTTTTAAGTTTTTACCAGCTGCCCCTGCCATACTAGCGCCAGCTCCTTCGCTACCGGTTAGAGACACACCTTTTATGCGCACATCGTCTACTAATTCAGTACTTCTTTTTCCAGAAATCATTAAGTTAGTGTACAAACCTTGTGGCGCTTTGGCCTCTTCAAATAATTTTTCGATCGCAATTGCACATTGCGGAACTATGGAAGCGTGTTTTAATAAAATAGTATTACCTACCATTATATTTGGCGCAGCAAAACGGACTACCTGGTAAAAGGGAAAGTTCCATGGCATCACTCCAAAAAGTACACCTATTGAGCTAGATCTTACAAATGCTTGTCCGGATTCTGGATTTAATTTTTTGTCTGCCAAAAAAGTTTCTGCATTGTCAGCGTAATAGTCTAGAATAGTAGCACTCAAATCGATTTCACTCTCAGACTGGGAAATAATTTTACCCATTTCTAAGGTAATCAATTCTGCTAATTTGGTTTTTTGTTCTCGCATTAATTTTGCTACTCTGTGCAGTAATGTTGCTCTATCTGCATAGGATGTTTTTTTCCATTGTTTGTAGGTAGTACTTGATAAAGTAATGGCATCATCGACTTGTTTTTCAGTCATTTCTTCAAAAGACTTTAAAACCTTATTAGTAGCTGGATTTGTTGTTTTTATAGACATGATTTATTTTTTTTATTAGTACAAAGCAATTTTGTTTCTAGTGTGATTTTTATAAATTACAAACAAATTACTTCTTTGAAATTAAATTGAATTATTTACCTATTGTAAAATTACATTAGGTCAAAAGTGTGTGCTGAATGTAATTTAAACTTGACCAAAAAAGATTCCTAAATACTAGATTGAGTAGTTATTTTTCCCTTTCAAATGTTATGTATGTTGTTGTAGGCAGTAGGATCACCAATATGTTTTACTAAACACAGGAAGATTCAATTTTTCACATTTCAATAAAAGGAACGGCGAAAATATAGAGGGATAGCTGTTTATATACAGCTTTGAGATAGTCGAGTAAGAGAATGAAAATTAAATTCTAATTCTCAAAAAAATTAAACCATATAAAGTAAGGTACTCATTTGTAAAATACTGTTTATATGGTTTAATATATAAGAACGTCAGTTTCTAGTACTTAATTAGAAAAGACTTTGAAGGCTATTTATTTACCTAGTTTAGATTTTCCTTGAGCAATAAGGTCTTTACCTTCTGCTTTCAAAGTTTCGTACTTTTGAGAAAATGTTTCTAGAATCTCTTCCGCTTTGTCTTTGGCATCATCAGCGTATTTTCCGCCTTTTTGCTTAATTTTTTTTCTAGTTTTGCTTCCTTTATCTGGTGCGTATAAAACTCCAAGTAAAGCTCCTGTTGCAATTCCACCTAAAAATCCTAATAATACTTTATTGTTTTTCATAATGTTTGTTTTTATAGTTATTGTTTTTATAGTTTTTTTCCTTGAATAAGTCTGAATAAAATAGCTATTATCGCTATAACAAGTAAGATGTGTATGATTGATCCTGCGCTATAAGCAAAAAAGCCAATGGCCCAGAATAGAACTAAGATGACAGCGATGGTGTAGAGTAGGTTGCTCATAATATATACTTTTGATAATTACTAATGATTTGATTTTAAGGTAACAATTGTTAGTGTTTTTCTTTAAAGCAAATTTCGGAAACATTTTAAGGTAATGACTTATACTACTTTTTGTAAATGTTATAATATTTGCAGTTTTACCTAAAACAAACACTTTTTTAGTTAGTTATTAGTCTAATTTGTAATAAAAAAAGGACTGCCGAATAAACAGCAGTCCTAACCAAAACCAAAACCAAACTGAGAACACTGCTATTATGGCAATGCTCTATTATTGTACAAATTGTAATAATTTGTGTTTCGAATGCATGCTGTATTTTAATGAAATAACCTATTTACATAGTAATAAATTACGCTTTAAGATTCATCCTTAGTTGTTCTAACTAAGCTTATGCCTGAAGTGAAAAAGATTAACCCTAACACACCATAGACAATAAGTGTTTTAATGTCGCCATTACCACCTGAAGTATTACTAAAAAGTACGCCCACATATATTAGTGCGATTATCCCTAAAGTAGTTAAAATGGTTCCAAAAATTCTTTTAAGATTCATAATTGTTTATTTATGATTAAATGTTCTATCATTTATGATTTATAAAAAGTTAGAATTATAATATCAAAATAATTTTAGTGTAAAAATTTAAAATATATCAATTGATTTTAGGATCCATATCATTATGACCAACGCGACTGCAGTATTAAATATCTTTTTTAAAACCCCATCAAAAGGCAAATAAGTATTTATGATCCACAGTACAAGTCCAGCAACTAATATGACAGCTATCAAGCTTAGAAAAAACATATTGATAATATTTAATGTTTACATTACAAAGATACTTTACTAAACCAGAAAACTTTTTACGTAATTTCTCTAAAAAGTTATACTATTATTAGATGAGTTTCTTACCGTTGCTGTAAGTACAAAAAAACCACATTACAAAATGGCATAATGTGGTTTTTAGTAAAAATAGTAATGAAATGACTAGGGATATATCGACTTGATGGCTGCCGCCGTTTCGAATATCTCAATTTGGTTGTTGTAATTTGTTTTGTAAAAACTCTTTTTATTAATTGCTGTAAAGTTCCCCACTTGACTGCTAAAACTGTTACTTTTTCCCTGAATATTAAAACGTATCGATTGTATGTTTGTTTTCTTTATTTGCTGCATCTCTTTATTTGATAACACAAAATAAGAGGTGATTGTATCGCCTTGACTTTCAAAATCTCCTTTATCTGTGCATGTTATAATAGTATTGTCTGTAAGATAGATATAAACCGTGCCCTTTATAATGAATTCAGGATTTGTTGTACTAACAGCCAGTTTTAATATCCCTCCAGTTTCTACTTTAGCAATTTGTACCATTACCTCACCGGTTAGCGCATAATTTTCGGAAATAAAATTCCAATTTGGAGTCGCGGGATAGGTTTTATCGTGCTTATATTGCATTTTATTTTGGCTAAAAGCAAGTAAAGGCACTAATAGAAGAAACAATAGTTTTTTTGAAGTCATTAGATGCGTTGTGTTAATAGGAGAAAGTATCGTTCCAATCAAGTGTTTTTATAGCGGTAAGTTGGTTTTCGTTATTCATGAAAACACGCATTTCTTTATTTGCTACTTTTTTTGAATACAATGCTTTAAAGCGATATACTGTGTTTTGTTCTGACGAATTTTGATATACTTCTACCAATTTGAGATCTATAAAACTGCCGTACCATTGTCTATATTTAGCACAGGTTTTACTTAGTTTATCTAAAGTAATGTTTCTAATGACAGATTGTGTAGCCTCGTTCGTGCTAAAAGGTTTAAATTTTGAAGTATTGCAGGTCATTAAAATTCGTTTACCAAGATCGTATGCTTTTGCTTTTTGACTGCTATTTACAGCAGTAAGAGCAAGCTGAACTGTTTTAACTTCTTCGATTTCGGGTACCTGATTTATCTTTTTTGATTTACAACTAACTAGTACAATCAAAACAAGGAATACTACAATTTTTTTCATCTTTTAGAGATTTATTTTTAATAATAGGTTAGGATCGGGACAATTATTTAGATAAAAATTAATATCTGATGCACCACAAACACCGGGATAATCACCAAAATGGTCACCTATATTGTCAATAATTTGAAAATGCAAATGCGGAGCATAATCTCCGTTGACAGTGGCATCGCCAAGTGTAGCGATTCGCTCTCCTTTTTTGACCTTTTGTCCAACTTTGATTTCAGCGATACTACTCAAAGATAAATGGCCATATAATGTGTAAAATGTACAATTATCAACTTGATGTTCTAGGATAATAGTAGGGCCATAATTCCCCAGGCTATCATTGTTTTGAAAACTGTGAATAGATCCGTCGAGTGCAGCTAAAACCGCTGTTCCTTTTTTTATCCAGAGATCGAGTCCTATGTGAATGTTGCGTTCCTCTGTCTCTTTGTCCTTAAAAACAGTACTGCGCTTGTATAAATTGCGTTGCTCATTGTAACCACCGTACGCTACTATTGCTTTATTTTGAAGTAAATAATTATCGATGTACGTCTCAAACTCATTTGCATTAGTCAAAGAAACTGTTTGCAGTTGTATGTTATTTACGGATAAATCGATGGGAAAATAATTACTGTACTCTATTGTTTCCTCTATTACTTTTACGTCTTTAATACTATTTAATACTGCCTTTAACGATGTCATTCTATATAATTTTGGGTTTGGTTTAAAATAAAGATCATAAAACCAACAGTAAAGAGACGTGTTGGTTTTATGATTTTAAAACGATTGGTATCTGAGTTTTATTATTATCCTCAAGCAAAACTGTAAATATGATTTGCAAATAGGTGATACAGTCGCTGTTAATTACTTATTTAACAGCTAGTAAATCTACAAATTCAATCACAGGATCTGATGCTAATAATTCTCCAGCGTGTTCCATTAAATCTGCTGCAATTTTACCGGCTAAGTGTGCTTTTCTTCCTTCTTCAGTTTCAAAAGTGTCAAAAATTCCAAACGTAGAAGGCCCAATTTGCCATCCGTACCATTTGACAGTCTCTTTTTCTTCAACCGCAATTGGTAAGGCACTTTTTAAGAAAGCAGCAACTGCGTCTTCTTTTCCTGGTTTAGCTTCTAATCGAGCTAATAGAGCGTATTTTTCCATAATATTAAATTGTTTTTGTGATAAAAATAGATTTATTAGTACCTATTTTTTAATAGCTCTAAGATACTTTTTTAATGTATAGTGCACTGTTAAATTAATCAAAAAAAATAGCCAATGCATCGCTACATTGGCTAATTATTAGGTTTATTTTTTTTGTTTGTACCGGCAAGGTTTTATTTTTGCTTGGCATCTCCTCCTACAGAAATACTGGTAGAGTTGCTGCCGCTTTTCGTATTAATATCTACACCGTCTTTACCAATTTTAATCGATGTACTGTCCTTGGCTTCTTCCACTTTTGGAGCAGTTACCTCTATCGTTTGTTCAGGAGTTGCTTTTTCTTCTTCTTTTTTACATGAAATGAAGGCTACTGTACATAAGCCCGCTACTACTATCATTGTTTTTTTCATATTGCTTTTATTTAATTTATAAACTAATGGTAAACAATTTACTGTTTTTATTATTAAATAAAAAATCCCAACCTGTATAAGGTTGGGATTTGTATAAAATAACTGTTTAGTTTAGTATAATGTAGGAAATTGAGTTGGGTTGGTCTCATTCATCATCGCATATATTTTTTCATATATATCTTCAGCTGAAGGTTTTGAGAAATAGTCGCCATCTGTTCCGTACGAAGGTCTGTGTGCTTTAGCAGTTAATGTTTGTGGCATACTGTCTAAATACTGGTAACCATTTTGTTTTTCCACGATTTGTTGTAGTATGTATGCTGAAGCTCCTCCTGGAACATCTTCATCAATTACTAACAAGCGATTTGTTTTGGCTACACTTTTCACTATATCTTCGTTTATATCAAAAGGCAATAGTGATTGCACATCAATTATTTCACAATCAATACCTATTTCAAGTAGTTCTTTTGCTGCTTGCTCAACCAATCGTAAGGTAGATCCATAAGATACCAGTGTAATGTCTTTACCTGATTTCATAGTATCAATAACTCCTATTGGTGTTTTGAACTCACCGTAGTTTAGTGGCATCTTTTCTTTTAAGCGGTATCCATTCAAGCATTCGATGACTAATGCTGGTTCATCACACTCTAATAAACTATTGTAAAAACCTGCTGCTATTGTCATATTTCTAGGAACCAAAACATGAATTCCTCTCACTGCATTGATAATCATTCCCATTGGTGATCCGGAATGCCAGATTCCTTCGAGTCTGTGACCTCTCGTTCTTATAATAAGTGGTGCTTTTTGTTTCCCTACGGTTCTGTATTGTAAAGTTGCTAAATCGTCACTCATTATTTGAACTGCGTACAGTAAATAATCGAGGTACTGAATCTCTGCAATAGGACGTAAGCCCCTTAGCGCCATTCCTATACCTTGACCAATAATTGTGGCTTCGCGTATACCTACGTCAGCCACACGCAACTCACCATACTTTTCCTGCATTCCTTCTAGACCTTGGTTTACATCACCAATAGCTCCAGCATCTTCACCAAAAATTAAAGCTTCTGGATATTTGGTAAATATAGCATCAAAATTGTCTCTCAAAATCATACGGCCATCTGTATCCTCTACCGCACCTTCAGGGTAAGTAGGTACTACTTGGTTTACAGAGTAAACATTTTCTTTAGATTCTGAGTATAAGTTGCTACCAAAAGAATATTCATTCTTCGCAATATAGTTCTTAATCCATGTTGCTACTTCTGCTTGTCCTGATTCATTAAGTAAAAGACGCAATGATTTTCTTGCAGCGATCAAAATTTCTTTTTTCAATGGATCTTTAATTCCTTTGATGTAAGCAACTTGATTTAAAATTCCATCCTTATTTGCGCTAGTTTGCGCTATTCTTTCTAGTAAGCTTATAACTTCTTTTTGTTCCTCAAGAATTGGAGCTATAAAATTGCTCCAAGCCGCTTTTTTACCAACTAAAACTTCTTGTTTAGCGCTTACATCAATCAATTCTAACTCCTCTTGAGATGCAATATTGATGGCAATCATCCACAATCGCATTTGTCTAATGCAATCAAAAGCTCTTTCCCAAGCTAAACGATCGGCATCTTTGTAGCGCTCGTGAGAACCAGATGTCGAGTGCCCTTGTGGTTGTGTTAATTCATTTACGTGCACTAAAACGGGAACATGCTCTTCTCTAGCTATTGTAGCCGCTTTTTCATAAGTTGCAATCAAATCAGAATAATCCCAGCCCTTAACCCTTAAAATTTCGTATCCTTTATTTTCAGAGTCGCGTTGGTATCCTTTTAAAATTTCAGATATATTTTCCTTAGTTGTCTGATGTCTAGCGTGTACTGAGATTCCGTATTCATCATCCCAAACACTTACAATCATTGGTACTTGCAAAACTCCAGCTGCGTTGATAGTTTCAAAAAACAATCCTTCAGAAGTACTTGCATTTCCAATCGTTCCCCAAGCAACTTCGTTTCCGTCTACCGAAAAGTTGGCTTTATTGGGTATTCCCTTTACTTGTCTGTATATTTTTGATGCTTGTGCAAGACCTAATAAACGAGGCATTTGACCCGCAGTAGGTGAGATGTCTGCACTTGAGTTTTTTTGTTTAGTTAAGTTTTTCCATGAACCATCTTCATTTAAACTATGGGTAGCAAAGTGACCTCCCATTTGTCTTCCTGCTGACATTGGTTCTTGATCTATAGAAGTGTTTCCGTACAAGCCAGCAAAAAACTGCTCGATTGTCAATTCACCTATAGCCATCATAAAGGTTTGATCCCTGTAATAACCAGAACGGAAATCACCGTTTTTGAAAAATTTAGCCATAGCAAGCTGTGGCACTTCTTTTCCGTCTCCAAAGATTCCAAATTTAGCCTTACCAGTCAATACCTCTCGGCGTCCTAATAAACTACATTCTCTACTTATCATTGCTAATTTGTAGTCCTTTAAAACTTCTGTTTTAAAATCTTCAAATGTGAGGGGCGAGCTTGCTTTTTCTTTGATCATAATTAATAGGTATAACTTTGAACTGCAAATTTAGCTAAAAAGTACTTATTATCATAATTCGCTGAAAGAAATATAAT
>CAXBGV010000058.1:0-11359 GCA_963975235.1 uncultured Flavobacterium sp.
ATTGCGCAAATGTCTTGTAATCCTGCTATGGGAGGAATTGCTAAAGGGCAAATTGTACGTGAAATCGATGCATTGGGAGGTTACTCGGGTATTGTTTCTGATAGGACTGCTATTCAGTTTAAAATGTTGAATAAGTCCAAGGGTCCTGCTATGTGGTCACCTCGTGTTCAGTCAGACCGTATGCGTTTTGCTGAAGAGTGGAGAATGATGTTGGAAGGCACTCCTAATTTGGATTTTTACCAAGAGATGGTGAGTGGATTGATTATTGAAAAAGGAATTGTTAAAGGAGTTCGTACTTCGTTAGGAGTCGAAATAAGATCTAAGTCTGTTGTCTTGACTAATGGTACTTTTTTGAATGGTTTAATACATATTGGTGAAAAACAATTTGGTGGTGGTAGGGCAGGCGAAAGTGCTGCTTACGGAATAACGGAAGATTTGATTAAAGAAGGTTTTGAAGCCGGAAGGATGAAAACTGGAACGCCTCCTCGTGTCGATGGTCGCTCTTTAGATTATTCTAAAATGAATGAGGAGAAAGGAGATGCGCGACCAGATAAATTTTCGTACTCTGATGTTACATCTCCTCTAGTGCATCAAAGGTCTTGTCATATGACTTATACTTCTTTGGATGTTCATGATATTTTACGCGAAGGTTTTGATCGTTCTCCAATGTTTAATGGTCGAATTAAAAGTCTTGGTCCGAGATACTGTCCTTCGATTGAAGATAAAATTAATCGTTTCGCTGATAAAGAGAGACATCAGCTTTTTATCGAACCAGAGGGTTGGCATACCTGCGAAGTGTATGTAAATGGTTTTTCTACTTCTTTACCTGAAGATATTCAATTTAAAGCTTTGCGTTCTGTTGTTGGTTTTGAAAATGTTAAGTTTTTTAGACCAGGTTACGCTATAGAATACGATTATTTTCCACCAACACAATTAAAACATACTTTGGAAACGAAGTTGGTTGAAGGCTTGTATTTTGCTGGACAGATAAATGGTACTACTGGTTATGAAGAAGCGGCATCTCAGGGGTTGATGGCAGGTATAAATGCGCATCTTAAGGTTCATGAGAAAGCGCCATTAATTCTGAAAAGAGATGAAGCTTACATAGGTGTGTTGATTGATGATTTAATTACAAAAGGAACTGAAGAGCCTTACAGGATGTTTACTTCTCGTGCAGAGTATAGAACCTTGTTGCGTCAAGATAATGCTGATTTTAGATTGACTCCTATGGGTTATGAAATTGGTTTAGCTTCGGAAAAGCGTTTGCGTAGGATGGAACATAAATTAAAGGAATCAGAGAAGATGGTTTCCTTTTTTAAAGACACTAGTGTTTCAGTTGCTGAAGCGAACCCAATCTTGGAATCTAAGGGTACTGCTCTTATTTCTCAAGGTGACAAAATGTTTAAAGTTTTTTCTCGCCCTCAAATTGATTTGGAGGATATTTTGAAATTTGACAAAGTGAAAGAGTATGTTGCTGAAAATAATTTAGATCAGGAAATTCTAGAGCAGGCAGAAATTCAAGTGAAGTATTCTGGTTATATTGAAAAAGAAAGAAATAATGCAGATAAGCTTACTCGTCTAGAAGATGTAAAGATTCCTGTTGATTTTGATTATGACAAGATTAAATCAATGTCGATAGAAGCAAAACAAAAATTGAGTAAGATACGTCCTGTTACTATTTCGCAAGCGTCTAGAATTAGTGGAGTTTCGCCAAGTGATGTTTCTGTATTGTTAATTTATATGGGAAGGTAAAGAATAGTTTTTATCGGCTACAAATTTGCATAGAAATACATTTTTTTATAGTTTAGTTAGTTTGTTCCACGTGAAACTACTTCGGTAACCCTTGCTATCATTAGAAAATTAAAGATTTAAAAGATATTAAAAGGAGTATTTACTTTAATTGTAAATCACTCCTTTTTTGTGAATGTAGTCAAGTTTTGATTGCATCACATATCTAAGAATACAAAATATAAAATTTACAGTTTGTTCAAATTAAAATAATTAATGGATATTTCAAATAAAAATCATTTCCTGACCGTACAGGATCATTCCGTTTCTAAAGAAACTTTTGATTTGTATCATGATACAAATTTAGATATGTTGGTTACTTCGCCGCAACCTAGCCTCGAAAACTTGGGTAGGTATTATGAAAGTGAAGATTATATTTCACATACAGATAATAAGAGGTCTTTGTTTGAAAAAGCCTATCATTTTGTCAAAGGCATTGCTTTAAAAAACAAACTACAATTAATTAATAGAGAGCAAATTACTAAAGGTAGTATCTTGGATATTGGTGCTGGCACTGGTGATTTTCTATCTGTGGCAAAAAACGATGGATGGAATACTACAGGTATTGAACCTAGTGAAAGGGCCAAGGCGATTGCTATTGGTAAAGGGATTTCATTTGTAGATAATACTTCAGACCTGGTTGAAGGTTCTTTTGATGTGATCACAATGTGGCATGTATTGGAACATGTGCCAGATTTAGATTTTCAAATAAAAGAGCTTAAGCGATTATTAAAGCCTACAGGAACTTTAGTTATAGCAGTGCCTAATTTTAAATCATTTGATGCAAAACATTATGGTGCTTTTTGGGCAGCCTATGATGTGCCAATTCATTTTTGGCATTTTTCTAAAAATGCAATTAAGCTTCTTTTCGAGAAAGAGGAGATCGCTTTAAAAAATGTTCTCCCAATGAAATTTGATTCCTTTTATGTCAGTTTACTTTCACAAAAGTACAAAACTGGAAAAATGAATTATCCTAAAGCTTTTTTTATTGGATTGTTGTCCAATTTCAAAGCAAAGCACAATTTGGAGTATTCATCTCATATTTATGTGCTCAAAAAGAGCTAAAATCGATTTTAAGGCTGTTTTTTGGGCCGAATTTAAGTTTGGATATATGTTTTGCTGGTTGTTTTTAGAAATTAACTCAGGGAAGCTGTAATGAATCCGTTTTTAATAAGTTTTTCTGATCTATATTTTGGTAACAATAATAAAAGCTAATAGTTGAAAATGTTGCTAAATTCTAAAGTTTTTTAGGATGCTATTTATTTTTTTATATTTTTGCTTACACACTTAAATTACAAATAAACCAAAATGAAAAAAGTATTATTATTTATCGCAATTTCTATCTCAGTTGTTTCTTGTAACAAAACAGCAGAAGTTAAAGAAGTTAAAACTGCTTACGTTGATACTCAAGTATTAATGAAAGAATACACAGAGGCAAAAGATCTTGAGGAAAAATATAAAGCACAATCTAGTGAAAAAGGAAGACAATTAGAAGCTGAAATTAATCGTTTCAAGCAAGATGCATCAAATTTTCAAGCACAAGCACAAGCTAATGGACAAGAGTGGGCACAAAAGCGAGGTGCAGAATTGCAAAAAAGAGAACAAGAATTAGGTTACGCACAACAAGCTTTAGCACAACAACTACAGCAGCAAGGTGGTGTTGAAATGGATTCTCTAGTTTCTGGAGTAAAAAAGTTCATTAAAGATTACGGAAAAAAGAACGGATATTCTTACATATACGGAACTGGTGATGCAGCAACTGTACTATATGCTGAGGACAAGTATGATATTACTAAAGAGGTTGTAAAAGCATTGAATGATAAGTACAAAGCATCTTCTAAAACAGACGCCAAAGAAGAGACAAAAGCAGAAGAAAAAAAATAATATCTTCTACATAATTCTAAAAAAAGCCTTCATTTCAAGATTAGAAATGAAGGCTTTTTTATTAATTTTATTTCTTTGTTGGGTCTCCTGGAAAGAATACTAGTCTAAAGGGCCTAATTATATAATACATGAAAAAAAGGTACTTAGGTAAGATGATAGACGTGCAATCCTCGGGTTGCGGGTGCATGATGTTTATGAAACTTTTAGACAAATGTTTGAATTTATCTATTCTTTTTACATAAAAACAGGTACTATATTTAAGTTGTGTATATGTAAACGAAATAGTATCAAAAAAGGGCGACTTATTTTCTCTAACCTTTCTATAAGACCCACTTAAAATTCTTTTACGTAATGAATTTATTGATATTTGACTGTAATAAATAGGTAGGTCGACACCCAACAAACTTTTTATTAAGTTTTTTACTAATGATAAGTTATACTTTTCTTCCATCTTCTTCAAAACGGCAATTTCCTTGGAATTCAGTTCCTGATTTGATTGTATATCTTGGATTGATTGAAACATTTGAGCAAGGTCAACTACCGTTTTTAAATAACCCATGGTATCCATGAGCATATGATGTAATGCCACTGCTCTAAAATGTTCTACTGGAAGTAGGCAATCAACTTCCTTTTGAAATAGTTGATAGGTAGTCGTTTGCTGTGTTGCAAATGTATTTCGGTAATCTGGTAAGTAAGTTGTTTTACCTATAATATTAAAATGTAGCTCCACGTGATGAATCCTTTTGGTTCTAATATGTTTATCGAAGCTAAAATCTTTATGAAATTGAATAAAATTTTCATGCCCCACCCATTGGTAGTATTCTTTCTGATAAGGCGAATAGCCATCTTTTTCTAGGGTTTCTATTGCCTTTGGGAGGTCTTCTGGAGTTATTATCAGATCAATATCACTGGACTCCCTCATACCAATGTTGCCGAAAAACTGTTTGGAAAACGCCGTTCCTTTGTATGGAATTAAATTGATGCCCTTCTCCCCACATAAAAAAATAATACGTTCTGTTTCTTTTGCTTGTTCAAAACTTTGTAGAGTAAGCCTGTTTAACTCGTTACTAAGACTTTTTTTTATTGCTTCTGGTAGTTCTATTTTGAGTAAAATGCGGTACACAATTGGTCTTACTTTTTGTTTTCGGCAATTGATATAGAATTCTGGCCAGTCTATATTGTTTACGCTAATAAAGGCTTTTAAATCATCTAAATTAGATGATTTAAAGTGTATTCTACAGCATAAAACAATTAATGCAATAGAAGAGTTGTATTTATTATTTATGTCTGTGATAGCGTTCATTTACAGAAAGTGGTATAAATATTATTTCAAGCATTTAAAAAACATTATGCTTTTAACTAGAATGTGTTGGTAAATTCAAATCAATTAAAAAGTCGATTTCTTTTAAGGTATTTAATCGCTTCTTTCGCATGAATTCATTTTCAGTTTCTTTAAGTTGGTATTCTTCCTCAGTAATCATAAGGCCAATGTGATTCTTAATTTTATATTGGTTAAGTTCAACAAATTTTTTAGTTATCCAGTAGTCCGCAAAAGCTAGTGTTTTAGCCCCATTTCTTTTAGTTTGAAGCCGCACCTTGTCAGGTAAAATTCCTTTACAAATATTCCTAAATAAAGCTCTAGAATAAGGCTTTGGTTTAAATAATTCAGCCGGCAAACTATACATGATTTCTAATAAACGAATATCAGCTAGTGGATAGACTGTTTCTATATCATATTGGTTAGCGTATGCACCCTCAGATTCCATACGAAGAACAACATGCGATAAACCAATTTTTTCTTTTTGAGAACTTTTAAACCCTGGATTGAACGAAAAAGTCGTGTCTTTTAACTCAACATAAAATGGAGAACTATAATGTAGTAAATTCCGTTGTTTTTGTTTTTCTGAATAGTCTAATACTGAAGTATTTGCTTTTTTTGCTTTATAATATTCTACGGTTTTTTTTATTGCGGCTCTTCTAAAACTAAGTAAAAATTTAAACAATCCCACAGGATTAAAATCTTTTAAATAATCATAGAAATAATTACCCCCTGTTTGAGATATTCCTTCGTCTCCCGGGAAACCGCTAAAAATTATTTCTATTTTGTTTTGTTCAGCGGCTGTCTTATATAAAGTATCTTGCCAGATAGAATCGCAATAAGCAACACCACCCATAACATCATTTTTTTTAGCAAATTCTTCAAATACATTCTTGTAGTGGAATGTAGTAATAGGATGATGGTTCTCGCGAATTAAATTTGCATAAATTATTACTTCCTCTTGAGTTTCTTTTTCATCTATACCATTGTCTGAAAATGTTTTTGTTAATTCGTCTAATACAAAAGAGTAGGTGTGTAGGTTTTTTTTATCCATTAATCGGGACAAGAGTACTGCAATAGCTGAGGAATCCATACCGCCAGATAGCTGGCATCCAATTTTTTTTTTGTCTCTAATCCTACACTGCACAGCCTCTTGTAGAGCGGTTCTTAGTACTTCTAAATAATCCTCTTCGTTTTTACAGTGACTCAGATTGATAGTTGAAAGTTCCCAGTACCTCTCTTCTACTAGAATACCATCCCTATGTAACACAATATAATGCGCAGGTTTTAACCTTTTAATATCCTTGAAAAAAGTATGCGCTACTTCTTGAGGGAAATTTCTTAATTCTTTAGCAATGTAGATTTCGTTTAATTGAGGTTTTTCTAATAATGCTATTTTTATTTCAGGAATATTGGTCCCAAAATAGAACAAACCATTTTGTTCCATGTAAAATAGAGGACGAATACCCATTTGATCTTTGGCTAGAAAAAGAGTCTTTTTTTTACTATCCCATATCGCAAAACTAAAATCGCCTATTAAATGCTTTACACAAGCTTCTCCCCATTTTTTAAAAGCAGTAAGGATCACTTCGCTCTCGATGGCATTGCTTTTAAGATTTAAAAGCGATTGTAATTCGGTTATATTGTCTAAGCGACACCAACCAACATAGTATAAATTTTTAGATTCAGCGTCTTTAATTACGGACGAATTGAAATCAATTAACAATATATCATCTGTTTCAAGAGGAAAAATTAGATTGCTTTTTGATTTATTTTGGAGATAATTAGCTGTTGCTATTTGAAAATCATCTTTTTTTAAGTTTAAAATGCCGAAAAACCCTTTCATTTCAGTGTATTTTTTTACTTTTGCTAAGTTAATAAAATATCAAAATAAAGCGAGCTAATGCACTATAAATACAAGGTTTTTAATTTAATTTGTTCCTCTTCCATCCAACTGCCATCATTTATATCTGTTGAAGAGGAGGTGAAACCTGATTTTGAAGTAGTTCTAGGCTCAGTTGGACCTGATTTTAAAATAGAGCCAAACGTTAAAAAACCGTTTGCGCATTTTAATGAAAATGAGTTTTATTATCAAATGCCTAATATTGCTAGATATTTTGTTAGCAACGGCAACAAGGTTGTAATTGATCCACTTTGCGAGGACTGGGATAGTATTTTATTGTTTTTCTATTCCAATTGTATAGCAGCTATTTTATTTCAAAGAAATTTAATGCCATTTCATGTTTCAGGAGTGTTGGATAAAAACGATGGGCTTTGGCTTTTTGCTGCACCTTCTAGAACAGGGAAATCAACCACCGCTTTAAAATTAAAAGAAAAAGGATATACCTTATTTACAGATGATACTGCGTTAATAACTATTGAAAATGATAGTTGCGTAGCCACAGCCTCCTATCCTGTTTTAAGGGCATGGGAAAACACATTAGATAATCAACAAGTTTACTCCTATGCAGATGCAAAACAACTTCGCGTAGAGATTAATAAATATGGAATCGCTTTCCATGATGACTTTGTTGCTACTTCACAAAAAGTAAAGGGAATTGTTTTTTTAGAAATGAGAGGAGATGAGATCCAAATTCAAAAAATGAAAGCTATTGATGGTATGAAACTTTTGGGAGATAATATTTACCGCAATAATTGGGTTCACGGGATGAATAAGCAGTTATTACAATTCAAAACCATTAGTGCCATTTCTCAAAAAGTGCCTTTTTGGAAAGCGGTACGACCTAAAAACAAACTTAGTTTTGATAGTTTTGCCGATGCAATAATAGAACAAATTATTGAAGCAAATGGAAAATAAAATCATTTGGTTGGCTTCTTATCCTAAGTCAGGAAACACCTGGTTTCGAAGTTTTCTAACAGCACTTCAAAATGATGGTGAAATTGATATTAATACTATGCAAACTGACGGTATTTTTTCAGACAAGGGTTATGTCGAAACCGTACTAGACTTATCAGTGGATGACTTAAGCCCTAGAGAGTTCGAAAACTACAGAAAACTCGCTTTTATTTACAAAGCTAAGGAAAGTACAAAAGATTCTTTTGTAAAAATCCACGATGCGTATACCTATTCTCGATGGGATGGGCTTCCGCTAATACCCTCGGAAGGTAGTAGGCTAGCCTTGTATTTTGTTCGTAATCCACTTGATGTAGTGCTCTCATTGGCCAACCATATAGGTTTAACAGTAGACGAGACTATTGATCAATACATGAATTGTGAAGATGGGGCTTTTATCAAAAAAAATAGAATTGCACAACAATATCGCCAATTGTTAGGAACCTGGGCCATGCATGCCTCTAGTTGGATCGATCAAAATAACATTCCAGTCCATGTTATTCGTTATGAGGATATGAAAGAAAATCCTTTGGATACATTTAAAGAAGCCACATTGCAAATGCAATTGAATTATGATGACAAAACCATTCATAAAGCAATCGAATCTTGCGACTTCAATAAGTTAAAGGCACAAGAGGTTAATAGGGGATTCAAAGAAAGACCAAATGCTGCTTCTGCTTTCTTTTTTAAAGGAGAATCGGGAAGGTGGAAAAAGGAGTTAACGAATCAGCAAATAAAAAATATAATGACCATAAACGAATCGATGATGAAACGATTTGGCTATTGGGAAGAAGCAATCAATCAAATAGATAATAATGGAAAACAGAAAATTTAGTTTAAATACAGAAGCAATAGTATTTACGCCACTTGAAGAAGAAGGAGTTTTATATGCATTGGCAGAAAACAAGTATATTAGTTTAAATGAAAGTTATACTTCAATTTTGAAATGCATTGCTAAAGGCTTGACATTCGAAACTATTTTGGGGCGACTGATGGTGGAATATGATGTAGAGGAACTAGAATGTAGACTACAACTAAAAAAAACAATTGATGATCTGATAGATAAAAAATACATTAATGAAGCGACTGTTTAAAAATATTTTTATTTTAACCATACGTCAAAAAAAATTGATAGTACAGGTCTTCGTGCTGTCAATTTACAGATATTTACTTTTACTCCTGCGTTCTAATACTGCTTTTTCAGAAAAGATCATTAAAAAAGCGCCTCATGATGTGTTTTTATCGCCTAAAAAAACTGCAATTGCTAGAGATATCGCTTTAGCAATCACAATAGTTAACAAATACGTTCCTTGGAAGAATGTGTGCCGCCATCAATCTTGGCAAGCTGTTTATTTACTATTAAAATACCATATTCCTTTTCAATTTTATGTGGGAGTCAAAAAAAGCTCAGAAACTACAGAAGGACATTCTTGGGTGAAAGTGAATGATAAATTTATTTGCGGTAGATGTAATGAAAAGGACTATGTGATTTTAAATCAATAAAAAAGCCCACTGTAAAGTGAGCTTTTTTTATACTAATAAATATTTAGGTTTATCTAAAATTAAGAATTACCATCAGTAGCTACTGTAGACTCTGGCGAGCCAGCTTGAGCACCATTATTAACTTCTATTTCAGTAGCTACAGGAGCCATCCATTGTTTCTTTGCTATGTTCATAATCTAATTTTTTTAGTTGTTTACAAATAATACTACAAAAGTATTCTTTTTTTCTATTAAAAAAAATTTATGTTAAAAAAAATCGCTTTTAAGATGAAATTTTATCTAATTGCAAAAGAAAACGTTCGTTTTTTTACAAATTAGGTCCAAAAGACTAAATTTGAGCCATGAATAACAATAATACAATGAACCTAGCTGCCAATTTATTCCAACAGAACTATACCGTTTCTAGAAAAGAGCGCGAAGAATTAAATGGTCATGCTGCTTTCACCATCTGGCTAACCGGTTTTTCAGGCTCTGGGAAATCAACTTTAGCAGCAGCCTTAGATAAATGGTTTTATGATCGACAAATTCGTTCGTACGTTACTGATGGCGACAATACACGCATGCATCTAAACAGTGATTTAGACTTTAGTAGAGAAGGCAGGAAAGAAAATATCCGCAGAGTAGCTGAGGTGGCGAGACTTTTTAATGATGCAGGGATTATTGTGATAAGTTCTTTTATATCCCCATTTGAAGAGGATCGAACTTCGGCTAAAGCCATAGTTGGTTCGGGCAATTATATCGAGTTGTACCTTTCTACTCCCATAGAAAAATGCGTCGCTCGCGATACTAAAGGGTTGTATGAAAAAGCGATTAAAGGTGAAATAAAAGACTTCACCGGTATTAACAGTCCTTACGAACCGCCTACCGATCCTCATATTACTGTAGACACCTCCAATGATTCAATTGATCGCTCTTTGCAATTAATTACGGATTGGCTTTTGCAAAATAGATTACAAGTTACCAAACCCTTAACCTTGTAGCGAATCGTGAAAAAGCAATTGCAGTTCAAAAAAATCTTTAAGGATTACGTCCAGATTTTAAGAGTAATATACGAAGCTTCACCAGCGAATGCCGTAGTGTATTTTGTGTTGGTATTACTACAGTCCGTTGTGCCTGTATTGTCTTTGTATATTACCAAGGAGATAATTGATATTATTACAAGTCCCAAAGGGCATGATTTTCAGGAAGTGATTCTGCTAGTACTTGGATTTTGTTTATTACAATTGATCGCATCGGTTTGTGCTCAAATGGCAACTTATGTCAATTCGCTTTACCAGCAAAAAGTAGGTGATTACCTTTCAAAACAAGTGCTTGAGAAAGCCATTACGGTAGATTTCGCCTATTACGAAAACCCTATTTATCACGATACGCTACACTTAGCACAGCAACAAGCAGTATTTAAGGCAGCGCAATTACTCAATAGTTTCAGTACTTTGCTAATGCAGTTTAGTAGTGTAATCATGATTGCCATCATGTTGGCTTATTATTATTGGCAGTACGCCGTAATCATTGTTCTGCTATCATTGCCCTTATTTGCGGTTAAATGGTTTTTTTCTAGAAAGAGTTTCAGTGAGGAGAAAAATTTAGCAACTGCTGAGAGAGAGTCTAATTATTTACAGCAGGTTTTAACCGGATTGAGTTATGCTAAAGAAGTGCGTTTGTTTGGGTACGGCAAAGAATTCATCGCTAGGTACAGTGCTTTAAGAGAGTTTCTGTTTAAAAAACGAAAAAGTATTCAAAACAAGCAAAATTTCTACAGTGTTATAATCGAAGCGGGCGAAATTGTTTTAGTAGGTTTCATCTTTTTATCCTTGGCAAAAAATACTTGGGAGCAACTTATTACTCCTGGTCTTTTTGTGATTTATTTACAAGGTTTCCAAAAATTACAATCAGGTACCAAGAGTTTTTTGACTGCCTTAGTGCAGTTATTCCAACACCGAATGTTTATCAATCATTTATTTTTGTTTTTAGATATTCCCGAGAGCAACTCTGGCAAAAACGGGGTTCCTTTTC
>CAXBGV010000059.1:0-11315 GCA_963975235.1 uncultured Flavobacterium sp.
TACAGTTGCATGCTATAAACGGTTTAAGTGTGAAAAATTATTTTTGCAAAAGTAGGGAAAAGGGACAGAGTGACAAAGCTTCTTAGTTTCAAATTTTCAGAGCTGTAGAGTTTAAAATTAAACTTAATACATCTTAATTCCGTAATGGTTTTAATTTTTTTAGGTTTGGAGCTACTTCCAGCTATCCGCTATATCTCTTGTTTCCGCTAGCGCTACCACAAGAGGATGCCGCTGCTATCTGGGCTAGAAACGCACTTAGCCAAGTTGTTTATATAACAAGAAACACTACTTTAGTCCGCTGAAAAAGTGGATTCAAGTAGTGCGTTTCACAATCACTCTTTTTTAGCTCATTGTTTCTTGAAATGTTTTCGGTGGTAATAGTTTACGCAAAATAGCGGAATCATTAACAATACCAAAAACAGAAATATGTAACTAAATTTCTTAATAGCAATCTCTGTTTTTTCTACTGGAAACCAAGTGCCATCTTTTAACTTTAATTGAATAGTTTGCTCATTCTTGTTTTCTAAAACATATTGCGCCTTCGGGAAACCATCTACAAGCATAATCATTGCCATTTGATTGTGCGGCATGTCCTTAAACATGGTATTTTTAAAATAGAAAGCATTGATGTCTTTTGGAATATTTAAAACTTCTACAATTAATTTAGATTCATGACCTAGTATAATTAAGGGTTCTCCAAACTTTAAAGTGTCTTTTTCATTAATAATAAAAAACACATTTTTATTAAAATGATCAACAACTAATTTTTTGAAATCCTCAGGAGTTTTATACCCATTTTTTGAATACAGATAATCTATTTCGCCTTCAAACGCTGATAGCGAACTCGTGATTTGCAGGATGTATTTTCCAGTATCTGTTTTCGATAAAACTGCAGTCGATAAATCAGGTTGGTGTGCATAACCGGTCAATGATGTGATGATCATAACCAGCATGAAAAACCATTGTTTTTTTATATTATATTGCATATTCACCATGTAAACTATTGATAAAATTGTTGTTTCCAGCTGCATCAACATGGTAGTGGTATCCTCTTGTTGTGTCTGTATGTCCACGTGAACTATCAAGATTACTAGCTTCTTTTCCTTCAGTATCTAGGCGTTCGTATATTCCGTAACCATCCATTGCATACCCTATCATCGCAGCATGACTGTCATTTTGAGCAATTTTTGTAGTTAATCCTGTGGCAGCATGGTAGTGGTAACCAGCAGCCAAATTAATATGTCCTCCAGCATCATCAAATGGTGCTAAGGTATAAGCAGCCAAAATTACGCTTGTAGGTGCCGGTGCATCAAATACTACTCCGTTAAAGGCTAAACCTCGCGAACTTGGTCCGCTAGACATAGGTCCGTTTCCAAAAGCAATTGGAGAACTTGCTTTTTTAGGCGTTACAGGAATGTAATAGGTATGCGATAAATCGGCTACGTAGGATGGTAAACATTCTACACAGTAATTTCTATATTGCGCTCCCACATTAGGGTTTGCGGCTTCTTGACATTCTGTTTTAGTACTCGTTTTAGTTATTTGTCCTGTAGTGGCGTTATACATCATCCAAGTATTGTCTTTGTAAAATGTTGCCATGTTTTTTACAAATTCACCATCTACATCATATACTTTACCGCCTTCAAGCCAGATTCCTCCTTTTGAAGCATCATCAGTAATATTTGTAGGGCACCATGGTCCCATAGTGTGGTCAGACGCTAAACTATTGACTACAATTTTGTAGCAATTAGCTGTTGATCCGTCGGATAATGTTCTTGATACAATTGTAATGGGAGAAATCAATCCACCAGACAAAAAATTAGCAGGAATTACATTCACTACAAATTCGTCGCTTGCTTCAGTAGTTGCTGCGTCATCTTTATTGCAAGAGTTCACTAAAGTAAGCATTAGGGTCGAAAACAGAAATAAGGCTGATTTAGTCATGCGGATGTTGTTTTATTTATTAAAAGATGGGTAAATATAGTATAACTTATACAACCATTTTACAACAATCAGCGAATGCCCTTAGGTCTTCAGTCAAAGGACCAAATAAAAAATATTTGCAGTTTTAAATTAAAAAGGGTATTAATAGATATTTCTTTATTTTTTATTACTAACCACGTTTTCGGTCACTATTTTCGAAGCTTCTTTGAGTTTGTTTTGCTCGTATAAAGCAGGCAAATCTTTTAAGGAAGTTTTTACTGGAGCTTCATAATTAATGTAATCTTGAAAAGTCACTCCTCCAACAATTCGAGTATTGAAAGCTGCTCTAAAACGCACACCGCCACCATTTACTTGATAGTTGTACGCTAGGTAATCAACTTTGTGCGTTTCTTTGTTGATCCAATACATGTATTCATCATCAAAATCTTTTCCGCCACCGTCTTGACCAAAAGTAACCTGAATCACATCATATTTTTTCCCTTTGATAGTAGTTTCTTCCACAAACTTTTTATGCACTGATGCATCTTGAAGTTTGTACGGCAAGGTTGCAAAATAAATAACAGAGTTTAAGGATTCGCCATATTTACCGGCATCTTCAGTAGTAAGATTTTGTTTTTGAGTATTGATGTAACGTGTGAAATCGCTGTTGACCATTACATCTTTGATAAGCGAATCTCCTTTTTGTATTGTAGAACTATATTCGTAATTACTACCATCGTTTTTAAAACGGTATGTTTTATCTCTAAAAGTAAATGAATAGTCAGCTTTTGTGTATAACTCACCACCGTGGGCTTCGATAGTAAGATTTACAATAGAATCGGCTTTTGACAATGGTTTAGCTGTTTGAATAGTTTCCTTTTTAACAATTTGGTCTTGATTTTCTTTTTTAGAATTACAAGAGATAACAACAGCGGCTAAAATGCAAAGAGTAAGAATCGATTTTTTCATTTTATAAAAATATTGTTTTTTGTATAGATCTAAAAACGGATGTCGATTTTTGTATAAAGTTTAACTTTGGTTTGGTACTGTCCTTAAGGAACTTTTATTTGTAATTTGTCATTCTGAGGGACGAAGAATCGCCATGTATTGCTAAAGCTGTTTGGATTCTTCCTTCGTCAGAATGACAAATAGCAAGGGGCTTTGTGGATATTTTTTTACAGTTACTTTTTCATTCTTAGGCACGAAGCAGCTCTGTGTGTTGCTTATGTTGTTTGGGTTCTTCCTTAGTTAGAATGACAAATACCAAGGGGTTTTTTAGTTACGTTTTTTTTGCATTTACTTTTTCATTCTTAGGCACGAAGCAGCTCTGTGTGTTGCTTATGTTGTTTGTGTTCTTCCTTAGTTAGAATGACAAATAAGAGGGGGCGTTTTGTATGAGTTTAGTATGCAGTTACTTTGTCATTCTGAGGGACGAAGAATCTCTGTTTGTTGGTTATTTTGTTTGGGTTCTTCCTTCGTTAGAATGACAAATACCAAGGGGCTTTTTAGTTACGATTTTTATGCGTTTAGATTGTTCTTCTGAGTAACGAAGAATCAATGTTTGTTACTTATGTTGTTTGGACCCATCCTTCGTCAGAATGACAATTTTGGGTTGGAAATTACTCAAAATAAAAACCGCAAACTCACAGGAATAATCTGCGAATTTGCGGTAAATAAATTTTGCGTTCTTTGCTTTCAATCGAAAGTCTTAGCAGTACTCGTTGTAAGCATCTTGTAAGTTCTCAGCAATCATTTCGGCTGGACGACCTTCAATGTGGTGACGCTCTAACATGTGAACCAATTCTCCGTTTTTGAACAACGCCATACATGGTGATGATGGAGGGAAAGGGAACATATGTTGTCTTGCTGCATCTACTGCATCTTTATCAACTCCTGCAAAAACCGTGATTAAATGATCTGGTTTTTTTGCTCCGTCTAAACTCATTTTTGCTCCTGGACGTGCATTTCTTGCTGCACAACCACAAACAGAATTCACAACTACTAGTGTAGTTCCTTCTGCTTTTATTGCAGTATCAACTGCTTCAGCACTATGTAAATCTTGAAAACCTGCTACTGTTAATTCAGCTTGCATTGGTTTTACCATTTCTTCTGGATACATATCGTTATATTTTAAATATTAGTTTTGAATGTGCAAAGTTACGAAGTTTAAAAAGAACTCCATTATTTGCTCTATAAAGTTTTGTTATTGTTTGATAGATGCCTTAATTCATTACAATAAATAACGAACTGATCGTACTAATGACCAAATAAAAGGCATTTTTGGACATTTTAAAATCACCTTTATATCCTCATAAAACGAAGTATCTTCATCCAGAAATTTGAAAATTAAAGCGGGACTTCCATTTTTGAACATCGAAGAAAATATCCCAGATCCCTTTTCGTTTTTTCGATCTAAAATATCTAATAAAAGTAAATCGTAAAACCAGAATTTGGTGCGTTTATGAAATTTTGTTAAATCATTCTCCTTTTGTAAAAAAGCGATTAATGCTGTTGCTTTTTTATCTGATCCTTTAAACGTATAACCCGTACTGGCTTTGGTCCATCCACCGGCAGTTCCTATGTTGAGCACGCGTTGGGTATTTTTTTTCCAAAAAGGATAGCAGGTCATCGGGATGCTTCCTTGCTCTTTTTCTATGACTTCGTAATCAGTGATGCCGAGTTTTGACATATAGTTCTTAATCTCGTTTTCGTACTCGCTTTTTGCTAACAAATCATGTGAAAACAAGGTGTATTCCAGCAAAGCTTCGGTGGTTGACGTTGGCAGAACATACATAAAACGAGTGTTCCCTTTTTGTTCCACAGAGAAATCCATAAAAGTCGCTTGCTCTGGATTGAAAACCGCTTCTTTACTCTTTATAAACCAACCTATAAAGTGCTGTTGTAAAACTGGATATTTATTTTGACTCTCGGCTTCCCCTTTTCGATAAATACTATTGAATAATTTGTCGCCGGTGAAACTTTGGGTTTCGGTGGCAACGTAAACGTGCGTTTTTAATTCGTTGATATCGGTCACTTTCTCGTTGAGGAAGTGAATGTTTTTCTGTTTCGAAATCAAATCAAACGCTTGGCTGTAAAAATCAGAAGATTTGATACAATTGTAGCTGTAAGGTGTCAAGGCCAAATCCCGACGAAAATCGGTATTCGCAAACAGAGCCAAATCCCATTTTTTAGTTACCGATTGCTCCCAAGTCGAAGTCCCTTCTTGCCAGAAACACCAAGTACGATCGTTTTTTTTCTTACTATCAGAATCGATTAATAAAATAGATTTATCGGCAAATTTACCAGATGTAATCATTTTATAAACGGTCATCAATGCTGCTAAACCCGAGCCTGTAAAAATGTAATCGTAGTTTTTCATAAAGGGTATTCCAAATTTACTTCAAAAATAGGGATATTATTTTAGCTTTTGAAGAATTGAAAGCAGGTCAACAGCACGAATCAAAGAATGTTGCTGAAAAATAATCGAGTTATCAGTTCCTAAAATTGTTGTCGTAGGATATGTCACTTGACCGTTTATTGCTGCTAAAGCTGTCGCCAACTCATGAATTCCAGTTTTCGTTCCCGTTGGTTGGAATTTGAAAGTATGTTTGTTGAAAATAATTGCTTCGGTAGATTCGGCATCAAAAGAAACAAAATAATAATTGTCGTTTAACGTCTCAATGACTTGTTTGTTTTTAAACGTACTATGTTCCATCATTTTGCAGTAGGTACACCATCCAGTATGGATAAATACCACAATAGGTTTTTGGTTTTCTACTGCTAATTGCTCAGCTTCTTGAAATGTATGCGTCTTTAATTGCGCAAAACCAGAAGGAATTGCACTAAGTACAAGGAATAGTAAGAGTATATTTTTTTTCATTTAAACCAATTGTTGTTCTTGATATTATTGCAAAGTATATCGTAATCCAAAAAAGCTGCGAATTCCTTGATTAGGCCCATACACATATGAGGGGTCGAATGTCAATGCATAAGGATTATCGGCAGTTGCTTGTGCGTTACCGTTTGCATCAAACTGTACATTTTTATCAAATGGATCGTTGGCTCTTGCAATAATGAATGGGTTGCTTTTATTGGGCGTCCAGTTTAATAAATTTTTGACACCACCATAGATTTCGATATTCTTAAATTTATTGACTGTAAATTGAATGTTTTGGATGCTCCAAGTTGGCGAGTATTCACTACGCGGATCTAAATCTCCCAAAAGTGGCAAACGCATCGGACCGTAGACATTTCCAGTGTAATCAACGTCAAGAAATAATTTGTTGATTCGGTATGAAATTGCCCAAGTAGCAGAGAATTTCTCGGTCAATATTTGTCTGGTTGTGACACCTTCTTCTGTTTTGGATACATCCATATAAGTAGCCCCTAGAATCATTTTCAAACCATTGTTAAAAACGAAGTCAAGATTGGTACTAATTCCTTTTGTGACAGCATGACCATTTAGATTCTTGTAAATAATTTGGTTGGGATTGGTATCATAATCCGGGATAATCGAGTTACTAAATCGCGTGTACCAAGCCGTAGTTTCTAAACCAATGAAGTTTCCGTTGTTGGTGTATATTTTTTTAAGGTAATTTAAATTCACGTTAAAAGAACGCTCTGGCTGTAAATCTTCAAGAACAATAACATCCCTAGATCCCGTTAATGCGGCGTGTTCTTCGGTAAAAAGATTCACGATTCTAAAACCTGTCCCGGTGTTGAAACGCAGAATGTTATTGTCATTGATTTTCCATTTGTAGGCAAATCTCGGTGTAAAAATGTTTCCGTGGTTGCTGTTATAATCGTAGCGCGCTCCCAGCAATATTTTGTGTTTGTCATTGAAAGCGATTTCGTCTTGTACAAACAAACTCGGAATCCAATTGACGTCTGCGTCAACCGTTGCTGTGGTGTTATCATCATAATATTGGTAACGTAAAGCGGTTCCAAAAAGTAAATCGTGGTTGTTTATTTTTTTATCCCAAGTCAATTGTCCAAAACCGATGCGCTGTTGTGCTAGATAAGGAATGTCTCCGTAAACGGAGTTTTGGTCATGGTCTGTGTACGAGAACGAAAACAACATTTTCTCAACCGTAGGCAATTCGTATGCTCCCAATAATTCCCAACGTTTGGTATAAATGCTTTCTCCATATACGTCATCGCCTCCGCGAAAGCTTTTGTTCCATTGCAATTCGCCACCCCAACGGTCTTCATAGAAAAAACGTCCGGCTAGTGATAGTTGTTTTTTGCTTTTTCGATTAAAATTCCATTTTTGAAAAACTGATATGCGGTCTTGCAAAGTGACATCCGTAAAATTATCGTTGTTGTTGTCAATAGGATTGTTATAATTAAAATAATTCACACCCGTTAGAACCGTTGCTGCTTTGCCTACATTTCCTTTAAATCCTAGGTCTATGTTGAGTTCGCCCCAATCAGTAATAAAAGAATCTGCTGAAAATACGGGAGCGTTGGTTGGGTTTTTAGTAATTATATTAATCAAACCACCCACCGCTTCGCTACCGTAAAGTGAAGACGCTGGCCCTTTCACAATCTCGATACGCTCTAAAAGTGAATTCGGAATTCCAGACAAACCGTAAACCGTAGATAATCCACTAACAATAGGCATTCCGTCAATTAAAACGAGAGTATAAGGGCCTTCAAGTCCGTTGATATGAATATCTCCCGTGTTGCAAACATTACAATTCAGTTGCGGACGCACACCATTTACATTTTGCAATGCTTCAAAAATATTAGATGTTGGGTTTTTCTTGAAAAATGCAGGTTTGTAAACTTCAACAGGTACCGGACTTTCTAAACGACTAACAGGCTTTAAAGTCCCTGTAATCACAACTTCGTCTAAGGCGTTATTTTCTCGTAACTCAAAATCAAGAGTAGTCGCGGTACTGTCAATTAAGGTAATACTTTTTTTCTCCGTTCGAAAACCCGTATACGAAATTGCAATTTCGTATTCTCCAGCAGTTAAGTTGCTTAATGTATAGTTACCTTGGAAATCCGTTACTGCTGATTTGTTTGTTTTTAGTAACAAAACATTAGCCTGAACTAAGGACATTCCATCAGCGGATACGTTTCCTTTTAACGTTGCTTGCGCAAAACAAAAAGTGTTGATTAGTAGTACTATCGTTACTATAATTATTTTCAAGATGGATTTTTTAGACTTTATTAAAATATAAATTTAGGCAAATCTAAAAATTATATTTTAGATAACAAAAAAATATAATTATATTTGGCTCAAATAGTTAGCTTATCGTAATGGGAAAATCACTAGAAGAAGTGCATGAGTCGGTTTCGACAGAGAATAAAAAATCGATATTTAAAAAAATATTAGCCTTTTTTGGCCCAGCCTATTTAATTAGTGTGGGTTATATGGATCCAGGAAATTGGGCAACAGATCTTGCTGGTGGAAGCCAATTTGGGTATTCACTACTTTGGGTATTATTGATGAGTAATTTAATGGCGCTGCTTTTACAAAGTTTAAGTGCGCGATTGGGAATCGTAACGCAGCGTGATCTTGCACAGGCGTCGCGAGAGACCTATTCTCCCTTTATCAACTATATTCTGTATTTCTTGGCCGAAATTGCCATTGCTGCTTGTGATCTTGCAGAGGTTTTGGGTATGGCAATTGGTATTAATTTGCTTTTTGGTATCCCGTTGATCGATGGAGTTTTGATCACTGTTCTGGATACCTTCCTATTACTGTTTTTAATTAATAAGGGCATTCGCAAAATGGAAGCCTTTATCATTGCTCTAGTAATAGTAATTGGAGTTTCCTTTGTATTCGAAATGTTCTTTGCCCAACCTGTGCTAGAGGATGTAATGCAAGGACTAATTCCAACTATGCCTAATGAAACCGCCTTGTATATTGCCATTGGTATTATTGGAGCAACGGTTATGCCTCATAATTTGTACTTGCACTCTTCATTAGTTCAAACTAGAAAATTCGATCGAACTAAGGAAGGAATCAAACAAGCGCTAAAGTATAATTTTATCGATTCTACCATCGCGTTAAATTTGGCATTTTTTGTGAACGCCGCTATTCTCATTTTGGCCGCAGCCACATTTTACAAAGTTGGGATGCATGAGGTAGCTGAGATACAAGATGCACACAAGTTTTTACAGCCATTGCTAGGAACTAAGTGGGCACCTATTTTATTTGCTGTCGCTTTAATTGCTGCGGGCCAAAGTTCTACGATTACAGGAACATTAGCAGGACAAATAATTATGGAAGGCTATTTGAATTTAAGAATCCAACCTTGGGTGCGCCGTATCATTACTAGACTAATCGCCATCGTTCCGGCAGTTATTGTGATCACAATTTTTGGAGAAGGTGTTACAGGGAAGTTGTTAATATTTAGTCAGGTAATTTTGAGTTTGCAGTTGGGATTTGCTATTATTCCTTTGATTCACTTTGTGAGCGATAAGACGAAGATGAAGGGTTTTCATATTGGTAAAATCACACAAGTAGCCTCTTGGATTGTAGCCTTGGTTATTGTGGTGCTTAACGGAAAACTAGTCTATGACGAAATTCAAGGTTGGCTAGAAACTGCCGATAATCCTATTGTTCTTTGGTTAACAGTTGTTCCTCTAGCTTTGAGTTTTTTAGTTTTGTTATTGTACATTGTTTTCAAACCTTTTATCACAAAATCGAGAAATGCGTTTCACAATCACTCGCCACATAATTTAAAACTTCGCTTCTCACAGGCAGAGACCTATACAAAGAAAAATATTGCCGTATCTGTCGATTTCTCTCACGCAGACGAAGTAGCGCTAAACAGTGCTTTTGAACTAGGAGGGACAGATGCTACCTATACACTAATTCATGTTGTAGAAACAGTAGGTGCAATGTTATATGGAGAAAATATTGACGATCACGAAACATTAGTCGATGAGAAATTACTAAAGGAATATCAGGAAATGCTAACCCAAAAAGGATTTAAAGTCGAAATCCAACTAGGTTTTGGTAAACCGGATAAAGTAATTCCTAAATTAGTTAACAAAGGTAGTTTTGATATTCTTGTAATGGGAACACACGGTCATACCGGCTTTAAGGATTTACTATTTGGTACAACTGTAGATAAATTAAGACATAATATATCAATTCCATTATTGATCGTCAAAGAGTAATAATTTGGAGCTATTTCCCGCTATGCGCTTTATCTTTTTATCCTTAAAAATCAGGATAAAAAGGATATCGCTGCTATCGGGGCTAAAATAAACAAGATGACACTTTCAGAAGAAAATTATTTAAAAGCCATATATCACCTCACTGTTGTTTCTAATAGCGATGTTAGCACCAATGCTATTGCCGAAACGATGGAAACCAAAGCTTCGTCTGTCACAGACATGCTTAAAAAATTAGCCGAAAAGGATTTAGTGAATTACATTAAATACCAAGGAGTTTCACTTACGGACCATGGAAAGCTTGCGGCTAAAATGATCGTTAGAAAACACCGACTGTGGGAAGTTTTCTTGGTCGAAAAATTGGACTTTTCATGGGATGAGGTGCACGACATTGCAGAGCAGTTGGAACACATTAAGTCTGAAAAACTAATTAACAAACTCGATGATTTTTTAGGCAACCCCACTGAAGATCCACACGGAGATCCGATTCCCAACGCCAAGGGAGAAATATTTAAGATAGATAAACAATTGCTTTCTGAATTAGGAGACAATCAAAACGGAATTTGTGTAGGAGTCAAAGACACCTCCTCCGATTTTTTAAAATACCTCGACAAACAAGGCATTGCCTTAGGTTCTATAATTAGGGTATTGAGCAAAGAAAGCTTCGATTTATCCTTGAAAATAAAAGTAAATAATAGTGAATTAACGATTTCAAACAAAATAGCAAGTAATTTATTTGTTAAATTGGCATAATAATAGCTAAATCTAATCTAACCTCTAAAAAACAAATTGATGAAAATAAGTACTGTTTTAATTCTCTTAGTTTTTAGTCTCACGGCTGTTGCACAAAGTCAAGAAAAGAGCTATTTGAAAATAACTCAAAAATCGTGTTTAAAGCGATCTGGATATACCTTAGTTTTAAAACAAGTCATATCTGATTCTAGGTGCCCGCAAGGCCTTAACTGTATTTGGGCAGGAGAAGCTCAAGTTATTGTTTCGGTCTATAATAATAAAAAATTAGAAGAAGATGTGGTGATTACTTTATCGCCAAAAATGCTATTAGAAAACAATAAGTGGTTTGCAAAGTATACTAAGGAGAAGCATAAGGATATTCAAAATGTAGAGCTAGTTCCTTACCCTAAAAAGGATAAACCAATCACGCAAAAAGAGTATTACTTAAAAGTGGGATACCACAAATAAATTAGTGGCAACCACAGTCATCTGTACCGCAACTACCCGCTGCTTTTTTCTTCTTA
>CAXBGV010000060.1:0-11141 GCA_963975235.1 uncultured Flavobacterium sp.
TTATACAAATGTAGATGCTCATGAATTAGCACATCAGTGGTTTGGAGATTTAGTAACTGCTAAAAGTGGTAAGCATCATTGGCTACAGGAGGGCTTTGCAACATATTATGCTTTGTTAGCAGAAAAAGAAATAAGAGGAGACGACTATTTTTATGCCAAATTACATCAAACGGCACAGCAAATTAAATATGCCTCACGAACAGATAGCATTCCTATCTTGAATGAAAAAGCAAGTTCATTGAGCTTTTATCAAAAAGGAGCTTGGGCTTTATTTGTTTTACATGAATCGCTAGGAGATAAAATCTTTAAAAAACTAATAAAAAATTACCTCAAAAAATACGCTTTTCAAAACGTAGAAACTCAAGATTTTTTTGATGAAATTCATAAGTTATCAAATTTTGATACTGATGCTTTTAGTAAAGTGTGGTTAGAGTCGACAATTTTTAACACAGCTGAGGCCAATAGTTTACTACTCAAAAATAAAAGTATGCAACTGTTGTTTGATGTTGAGAAAATGAAAACGAAGGTACTTGAAGAGAAAGCATCAATTTTTAATCAATTATTAAAAGCAAACAATGCGGCATATGTCAAGGTAGCAATTGTTAATCAGTTGAAAAATGAGAATTTTGAATCGAAAAAGGAATTATTAGAAACGGCTCTCGCAACTGCGGACCTAGAGGTACGAATGGCAGTAGCTACCTCATTACCAAAAATACCAGCAGACTTTAGATTGCAATACGAAACCTTACTAGAGGATAAATCATATGAAATACAAGAAATAGCACTCTACAATTTATGGAAAAATTTCCCTGATCATAGAGTACGCTATTTAGAGCAATCTAAAAACTGGACCGGTTTTAACGACTATAATTTAAGGACTTTATGGTTATCTCTGGCGTTATCAACTTTGGATTATAATGCAGATAAAAAGATACTTATTGATGAGTTAATCAATTATTCGTCAAACAATTACGAGGCAATAACTAGGCAAAACGCTTTAGAGAAATTAATTGCTTTTAGATTGCTTGACGATGAGGTTTTAGTAAATTTGGTTAGTAGTACAACACATCATATGTGGCAGTTTTCTAAATTTGGTCGTGATGCAATACGTGGTTTACTAAAGCAAGAGGAATTAAGAGCCTCTTTTAATAGAATACTTCCTAATTTGTCAGCATCAGAACAATTTCAGCTAAAAAGACTGTTAATAGAGTAAGTTTCTACTATAGCAATTCGTTTACTTCATTCTTAATAAATGATAGAGCGGCGCTACTTGGTGCTGTTTTTTCTAATAGATCTGTAATTATAACTTCTCTTAGGCTATTGGCATCAGTAACTTTTTCGTTTTTTGCTGCTAAGCGAATCATTTGTATAGTTGCATTTTTAGCTGTTAAAACGATAGCCCAACATTTCTCGGACACATAAATCTGTTGTGTTAAGTTATGCTCTAACTCTTGTTCAATTTGAGCAATAATATAATTTTGATAATCATTTTTGTCATTTGAAATTGGATTTACACGACCAACTAATTGAGAGGGATTAATACGTTCCATTAACAATGTTAAGCGTTCGTAAGCTTGCAAACGTAGAGGTAACGCTGTTTTTTGATTTTCTTTTTGAATTAACCAGCGACGTGTGTTTTGCTGATCCTTAAAATAGGCGTTAAATAGTGAATAAGCTACTAGTCCGGTGATTAGAGCCGGAATTGTGTAAGCTATAATGTCGATAAAAAGAGTTGTATTCATAGATCTTAAATTTTAGCAGCAAAAATATACTTTTTGGTTATATTTCGAAGCTAAAAAGAACGGAATAAGTAAATAGATTATTATTTTTGCCAGCTAAAAATAGTGCAAGAGTTATATAACTTTAGTATAAAATTTGTTAATTAGTTTTATAGAAAATGGAAACTTATATAATTGTCTTGTTGTGTGTTGCTGCCTTCGTTGCTGGCTTTATTGATGCTATCGTAGGGGGTGGAGGATTAATACAAACTCCTGCGGGATTGATTTTATTACCAAGTTTACCTGTCTCTACAGTTGTAGGTACTTTAAAAATACCTGCTTTTAGTGGGACCTCTTTCGCAGCTTATCAGTACTTAAAGAAGGTTACTATGAATTGGAGGTTATTAATCATCATGATGGTCTTAGCCTTACCGTCTGCATTCTTAGGATCTACTTTACTTACTTATATGAGTAATGATTTTATGAAGCCACTTTTGCTTTTTATCTTATCAATTTTGGCGATTTATACCTACGCGAAAAAAAACTTCGGACAACATGTTGCCAAAGATATGACAGAGAAACAGCAAATTTTTAATGCTGTATTAATAAGCATAATCGTTGGTTTTTATGATGGTTTCATCGGTCCAGGAACAGGCAGTTTTTTTGTAGTCGCTTTTATCGCTTTAATGGGTTTTGATTTTTTGCATGCTTCTGCAAATGCTAAAATGGTCAATTTAGCTACTAATTTTGGGTCGATATGCTTATTTGCTTTGAAAGGAAAAATAATTTGGGCGATAGCTATTCCAATGGCAGCTAGCAATGCTATGGGCGGATGGTTGGGCGCTAAATTAGCGATTAATAAAGGAAATGGTTTTATTCGAATCTTTTTTTTAGTAGTGGTAGTTGGTACTTTAATTCGATTCGCTTATGATGTATTTTACGTTGAATAATGTTAAGTAGTAAGTGCATGAAAAGTTAGTTGTTGGGCGTTGTAAAAATGTGCAAATTGGTCTTAAGTACGACTTTAAAAAATCAGTAGATCCGACTTTATTAATTCTTAAATTCTTATTTTTGCATAAATAGAAAATTTTCATGCAACAATACATTTCCCAACTTAACGAAGCGCAAAGAGAACCCGTATTACAAAAGGACGGACCAATGATTATTATTGCTGGTGCTGGATCTGGTAAGACGCGAGTGTTAACTATTCGAATTGCTTATTTAATGCACCAAGGTATCGATGCGTTCAACATCCTTTCGTTGACTTTCACCAATAAAGCAGCTCGCGAAATGAAGAACCGTATCTCTGATATCGTAGGTTCAAGTGAGGCTAAAAACTTGTGGATGGGAACTTTTCACTCTGTGTTTGCGAGAATTCTTCGATCGGAGGCAGACAAATTAGGATATCCTTCAAATTTCACTATTTACGATTCGCAGGACTCATTAAGAGCAATTTCAGGTATAATAAAAGAAATGCAATTAGACCGAGATATCTATAAACCGAAACAAATATTAAGTCGGATTTCCTCTTTTAAAAATAGTTTAATCACGGTTAAAGCGTACTTTAATGATCCAGATTTACAAGAGACTGATGCGATGGCCAAGAAACCAAGAATGGGCGAAATATATCAAAATTATGTAGATCGCTGTTTTAAATCAGGAGCAATGGACTTTGATGACCTGTTACTTAAAACTAATGAATTATTAACTCGTTTTCCTGAGGTTCTGGCTAAATATCAAAATCGTTTTAGATATATTCTAGTTGATGAGTACCAAGATACGAATCACTCTCAGTATCTTATCGTACGTGCTTTGTCGGATAAGTTTCAAAATATATGTGTGGTAGGAGATGATGCTCAAAGTATTTATGCATTTAGAGGTGCCAATATTAATAATATTTTAAACTTTCAAAAAGATTATGAAGGTGTAAAGACATTTAGATTGGAGCAAAATTACCGTTCGACACGTAATATTGTTGAAGCAGCAAATACGATTATTGATAAAAACAAGGTCAAATTAGATAAGATTGTTTGGACAGCAAATGAGTTTGGACCAAAGATAAAAATACATCGTAGTATGACCGATGCCGAGGAAGGACGGTTTGTAGCAAGTACAATATTCGAACAAAAAATGCAGAACCAGATGACGAATGGTCAGTTTGCAATTTTGTATCGAACAAATGCGCAGTCACGTTCTATGGAGGATGCTTTGCGTAAAAGAGACATACCGTACCGCATTTATGGAGGTTTATCTTTTTATCAAAGGAAGGAAATCAAAGATGTATTGTGTTATTTAAGATTGGTTTTGAATCCAAAAGACGAGGAGGCACTAATGCGTGTTATTAATTATCCTGCAAGAGGAATTGGTAACACGACAATAGAAAAAATTGTAGTAGCTGCCAATCATTACAAACGATCGATGTATGAGGTGATGCAAAATATTGATAAAATTGATTTGAAACTCAACTCGGGGACCAAGCAAAAAATTCAAGATTTTGTGACAATGATTCAAAGTTTTCAGGTGATTAATGAAAATCAAGATGCTTTTTATATAACTGATCATGTGTCAAAAAAAACAGGTTTAGTTCAAGAACTGAAAAAAGATGCTACACCTGAGGGAATGGCTAAGATCCAAAATATTGAAGAATTATTAAACGGTATTAAAGATTTTACCGAAGGTCAAAAAGAGATTGATGGTGCAAGAGGTGCATTGGCTGAATTTATGGAAGATGTAGCGCTGGCAACTGATTTAGATAAAGATACAAGTGATGAAGACCGAGTGGCTTTGATGACAATACATTTAGCCAAAGGTTTAGAGTTTCCTCATGTATTTGTTGTAGGTATGGAGGAGGATTTGTTTCCGTCAGCGATGAGTATGAGCACACGATCCGAATTAGAGGAAGAACGCCGCTTGTTTTATGTAGCTTTGACAAGGGCAGAGCATCAAGCGTATCTTACCTATGCACAATCGCGCTACCGTTGGGGAAAACTGACAGATAGCGAACCATCACGGTTTATAGAAGAAATTGATACTCAGTATTTAGAATACCTAACACCAGCAGAGTCATCCTATCGTTATAAATCGATGATTGATAAAGATATTTTTGGCGACGTAGATAAATCGAAACTAAGGCTAGCAAAACCTGCGAATGGTACACCTCCGCCACCAAGTGCAAGTAATATGCCGAAGCCAGATTTAAATGTTCGTAAACTTAAACCTATCGGAGGTAATGCTGCTTCTGCGGGAGCGGCCAATTTGTTTGATAACAAACTAACTGCAGGTAATCTAGTGATGCATGAACGTTTTGGAAGAGGCCAAGTTATCAACTTAGAGGGTGTAGGTGCTGATAAAAAAGCAGAGATTAAATTCGAAGTTGGGGGAATCAAAAAATTACTTTTGCGATTCGCAAAATTGGATATTATTGGTTAAGAGGTTGGTAAAATGAATAATTGTGTTCTAAAGAACCTCAAAAAATAAAAAGAAATGGCACAGTTTATAAAAATATACGAAGACAATCCTAACGAAGCTGCAATTGCTAAAGTAGTTAAGGTTTTAAAAGATGGTGGTTTAGTAATATATCCTACGGATACCGTTTATGGTTTGGGTTGTGATATTACAAATTCTAAAGCATTAGAGCGTATTGCGAAGATTAAGGGAATAAAGCTCGAGAAAGCTAATTTTTCGTTCATTTGTCATGATTTGAGTAATTTGTCTGATTATGTTAGACAAATAGATACTGCTACTTTCAAAATACTAAAGAGAGCACTTCCGGGACCTTATACTTTCATTTTACCAGGAAATAATAATTTACCAAAGGAGTTTAAAAAGAAAACAACCGTTGGTATTCGTGTACCTGATAATGCTATTGCTCTCGAAATTGTCAGACAGTTAGGTAATCCTATTGTATCGACTTCTATTCGTGATGAAGATGATGTAATTGAATATACAACAGACCCAGAACTGATTTTTGAGAAGTGGCAAAATCTGGTAGACTTAGTTATTGATGGTGGTTATGGCGACAATGTAGGATCAACAATCATCGATTTATCTGGATCGGAGCCTGAAATTATTAGAGCTGGTAAAGGAGATATAGAAATAATCTAATTTTTAGAGCTGAATTAGTTTGTTTTCTTAAAAAATTAGTATATTTAGCTCCTTAAAGATGTTTAAAAGTTAATTATAGCATGTTATTCTTAATTATATTTGATTGGTTATTAGAGAAAAGTTAAGGATACATTAAGGCAGGTCGCAAGACCTGCTTTTTCTTTTTAGGGTATTCATCTACGATAGGAATGAATCTCATCAGTACATAAAATTGTTGCATAAAAAAAGCGTCTCGGTAAGGAGACGCTTTTTAGATTTAAACTAGAACTAATTATTTAGTTTGTTTTTTCATTTCTTTTTCAACCATATCGTAGAATTGGTCAATTTTAGGAAGTACAACAATACGTGTTCTTCTATTACGAGCTCTGTTGTCAGCAGTGTCATTAGATACTAATGGTACGTATGAACTTCTACCAGCTGCAATTAATTGACTAGGTTTTACTCCTAGTTCATCAGTAAGTACGCGGATAATAGATGTAGAACGTTTAACGCTTAAATCCCAGTTGTCTAATAAGATGTTGTTACCAATGTAAGGAACGCTATCTGTATGACCTTCAACCATACATTCGAAGTCCGGTTTGTCATTAACTACTTTTGCAACTTTTGCTAAAACTCCTTTAGCTTTATCAGTTACGTTATAGCTACCACTTTTGAATAATAACTTATCTGCAATAGAGATGAATACAACACCTTTTTCAACATTGATTTCGATATCTGGATCATTCAACCCAACAGCGCTTTTCAAGCTAGTAACTACCGCTAATGTCACACTGTCTTTTTTAGTTAATGCATCTTGCATTCTACTAATTTTTAAATCTTTTTCTTTGATAGACTCTAATGCTTTCTCAATATTTTGAGCGCCCTTAGTTGTCAAAATCGTCATATCCTTAGACGTGTTGATCAAAGTCTCGTTGTGCTCTTTCAATCCTTGAACTCTTGCAGTAAGACCTGCTTTCTCTTCAAGACATGAATTTAGTTTTACCGTAGCAGAATTCAAAAGATCTTGAGTTTCTTTGTTTTTTGCTTCTAGATCAGCATATTTCTTTTTAGTCACACATGATGTTAAAAGTGCGAAAAGTGATAAGGTGATTACGATTTTTTTCATAAAAATAATTTTTAGTTGAATTACAAAGTTAGCTTTAAATGATTAATTACAGTATTAATATAGTGTTAAAGTCATTTAACAAATATCTTGCCAGAATTAACATAATATTGAAAAACGATACTTTTTGTTGAATAGTATGAATCCGACTGAAATTCGCTTCTTTTTTTATAACTAGCTGAAAACAATGTGTAAAAAGAGTAATGAGCCTTTAAAATTGCTGTAAAATGAGCTGTTTTTCCCTGTAAAATAAATTGTATCGCAGCTATTCCGTCTAAAATCATTCTTGTAAAAAGAATTGAAAAAATTTTATTTTTAGGTAAATTCTTAGTCAACATTAACAACGAATTTCTAAAATTAAGAAATGTTTTCCTAGGATTTCCTTGTTGCAGGGTAGCTCCACCAACATGATAGACCGTAGATTCGTACTGGTATTTTATTTTATATCCTTTATTACGAGCGCGCCAGCAAAGATCGATTTCCTCCTGATGTGCAAAAAAGCTATCATCAAAACCATTCAATTCTTTGTAAACGGAACTTCTTATAAAAAAACAAGCACCTGAAGCCCAGAACAGTTCACGATTATCATCATATTGTCCCGTATCTTGTTCTACACTATCAAAAACACGACCTCTGCAATATGGGTAGCCGTATTTATCAATAAATCCTCCTGCTGCACCAGCATATTCAAAGTATGTTTTGTTTTTAAAATCTAAAAGTTTAGGCTGAATAATAGCAGTACTTGGTTCTGTTTCAAAAGTATGTAATACTGGTTTTAACCAATTTGCTGTAACTTCAATATCTGAATTTACCAAGGCATATATATCAGCATCAATATGCTTTAAAGCTTCATTATACCCTTGTGCAAAACCATAATTAGCATTGTTAGCAACTATTTCAATTGTAGGAAAGTGAGCTTGCACAAAAGCGATCGAAGCATCGGTTGATGCATTATCAGCGATATAAATAGTGGCCTCAGGTGAGAATTGTACGACAGAGGGTAAAAATTGCTCTAACAACTTTACACCATTCCAGTTTAGGATTACTACTGCTATTTTTTTCAAGAGAATATGGAATTTAAAACTTAAATTTATATGTAATCAATTTGTTGTTTGGTAATCAGGGAGTTGGGTTAAGAAAATATATTTCTCATTTTCAAAATCCATTTGGCAAAAGTAATGATTCAGGCCATTAGTTACCATTAAAAATTGTGCATTCATGGTCATATTGTAGCGCGCAATTTGATCAAAAGTAGCCTGCGTAATTTTCACTTCAGGTGCTTTACATTCGACTAGTACATGAATACGACCAGTGGTATCAAAAACAACCGCATCATATCGTTTCGTTATTCCGTTGACTTTTAATACTTTTTCAACGTTAATCAATGATTTAGGATATTTTTTTTCGTCTAGTAAAAAACGAACTACATGCTGACGCACCCATTCCTCTGGCGTAAGAATGATAAATTTTTTCCTGATTTCATCAAAAATAGACACTTTATTTTCACTATTTTTGAATCGAAAGTCATACTGCTGAAAATTTAGTTTTTGCATCAAGCAAAAGTAAGTAAATCAGCGAATAACCAAATTATCAAATAAAATTATTTTGGACGAAGTCATAAAAATTGTTAACGATATTAAGAATGGTAACATCAAGCCCATTTATTTTTTAATGGGAGAAGAACCCTATTATATTGATAAACTATCGGATTACATAGAGCAAAATGTTTTGTCTGAAGAAGAAAAGGGATTCAATCAAACGGTTTTGTACGGTAGAGATGTCACGGTTGAAGATATTGTCTCAGCAGCAAAGCGCTATCCTATGATGGCCGACCGCCAAGTGATAATTGTCAAGGAAGCACAAGATTTAATTCGTACCATAGATAAGTTGGAGTCTTATGCCGATAATCCTATGCCAACAACCGTTTTGGTCATTTGCTATAAGTACAAAACACTAGACAAAAGGAAAAAAGTAACTAAAATTTTAGCTAAAAACGGAGTAGTTTACGAAAGTAAAAAACTATATGATAATCAAGTAGGAGATTGGATTAAAAGAGTATTATCAGGCAAAAAATATGCTATCGAACCGAAAGCATCTGCAATGCTTGTCGATTTTTTAGGTACAGATTTAAGTAAGATTAATAATGAGTTAGAAAAGCTACAAATTATATTACCAAAAGGATCAACTATTACAGCCAAAGATATAGAGGAGAATATTGGTTTTAGTAAAGATTTTAATGTTTTTGAGTTGCGAAAAGCTATTGGTGAGCGCAATCAATTGAAAGCATATACTATTGCCGAGAATTTTGCTAATAATCCCAAAGACAATCCTATGGTTGTAACAACTAGTTTAGTGTTTGGCTTTTTTGTACAGCTACTAAAATACCATGGGTTAAAAGATAAGAATCCAAAAAACGTTGCGGCAGTGATAGGCGTAAATCCTTATTTTTTGAAAGAGTATGATCTTGCCTTAAAAAACTATCCGATGCGAAAAGTGAGTCAAGTCGTGGCTGCATTGCGCGAAATCGATGTTAAAAGCAAAGGGGTTGGAGCAAGCGCGATGTCAAATGGGGATTTATTGCGAGAAATGCTGTATCATATTTTTAATTAGCAGTTAAATCACGATATTTGCAAAACATAAATAAAATACCGCAATCATGGGAATGAATAAAAATACGGTCTTAGGTTGGGCCACCTTTATAATGATATTGATGGGACTGTTGTTAATAGGACTTGGAGCCTTTAGATATAGCGAAGTTTCAGGCTGGGGATTTGTAGCTGTAGGAGTTGGTTTTTTTGCCAATGCATGGGTTTTTAGCTCTTTAAAAGGGAGATTGTAATTAATAATAAAAATTAAAAATAAATATAATGTCAGACGATAAAAAAGTAATTTTCTCAATGCAAAAATTGAGTAAAACCTACACTGGAGCAGACAAACCTGTTCTTAAAAATATTTATTTAAGTTTCTTTTACGGAGCTAAAATTGGTATTTTAGGTTTGAACGGATCCGGTAAATCATCACTACTTAAAATTATTGCAGGGGTTGATAAAAACTTTCAAGGTGATGTTGTTTTTCAACCGGGTTACACTGTTGGTTATTTAGAGCAAGAGCCAATATTAGATGATACTAAAACAGTTTTAGAAATTGTTCAAGAAGGTGCTGCTGAAACAATGGCTGTACTTGCTGAATACAACAGCATCAACGATTTATTTGGTTTGGAAGAGAACTATTCTGATCCAGATAAAATGGATAAATTGATGGATCGTCAGGCAGCGCTGCAAGACAAAATTGATGCGCTTGGTGCATGGGAAATCGATACTAAACTAGAAATTGCAATGGACGCCTTACGTACTCCAGACGGAGATACGCCAATCAAAAACCTTTCTGGTGGAGAGCGTCGTCGTGTAGCATTATGTCGTTTGTTATTGCAACAGCCAGATGTATTATTACTTGATGAGCCTACCAATCACTTGGATGCAGAGTCTGTTTTATGGTTAGAGCAACATTTAGCTCAATATTCAGGTACTGTAATCGCAGTAACTCACGATAGATATTTCCTTGATAACGTAGCAGGATGGATTTTAGAATTAGATAGAGGTGAAGGTATTCCTTGGAAAGGGAATTACTCTTCATGGTTAGACCAAAAATCAAGTCGTATGGCCTTAGAGGAAAAAGTAGCTTCTAAACGTCGTAAAAACTTAGAACGAGAGTTGGACTGGGTTCGTCAAGGAGCTAAAGGTCGTCAAACGAAGCAAAAAGCTCGTTTACAGAACTACGATAAGTTATTAAACGAAGACCAGAAACAACTAGATGAAAATCTAGAAATTTACATCCCTAACGGACCACGTTTAGGTACTAATGTTATCGAAGCGAAAAATGTTGCCAAAGCATTTGGAGATAAATTATTGTACGATAACTTAAATTTCACATTGCCTCAAGCTGGAATTGTTGGAATTATAGGACCCAATGGTGCTGGTAAGTCTACTATTTTCAGAATGATTATGGGAGAACAAGAAACGGACAGCGGTGAATTCTCTGTAGGTGAAACGGTTAAGATTGCCTATGTAGATCAATCACACTCTAATATTGACCCAAATAAATCAATCTGGGAAAACTTTGCTGATGGTCAGGAATTAATCATGATGGGTGGTAAGCAAGTGAATTCTAGAGCTTATTTGTCTCGTTTCAACTTTGGTGGTGGTGAGCAAAACAAAAAA
>CAXBGV010000061.1:0-11138 GCA_963975235.1 uncultured Flavobacterium sp.
ATTATTAAATTTATAAGATGAGATTTCATACTAGAAAATGGGTTAAACCCGAAGATTTAAATCCAAACGGGACTTTATTTGGTGGTCAATTATTGGCTTGGATAGACGAGGAATTAGCATTATACACCATCATTCAGTTAGAAAATTCTAAAGTGGTTACAAAGCACATGTCTGAAATTAATTTTAGAAGTTCTGCCAAACAAGGCGATATTGTAGAGATAGGTATTGATGTGGTAAAATTTGGCACAAGTTCCCTAACACTAAAATGTGAAGTAAGGAATATGATGACTAGAGAAACTATTATAACAATTGACAGTACTACAATGGTTAATTTAGGAGCAGACGGAAAACCAAAACCACATGGAAAAACAGAAATAGAATTTGTTAAAAACAGAATTTAATTTTCGAAAAAAAGTAGTTTTAGGTCATACTGACTAACTAATTTATCTAGAAAGTAAATAAAGGTTTTTATTTAACTTATAGCAACTAAGACAGTAAATAATTACTTTAGATATCATTATTGCACCTTAGTTACGGTAACTTTTGAAGGAAGTTCAAAAATTTCTAAACCAAAATACGGTACTGATGCGATGATATGGTCAAATACATCAGACATTACATACTCATAACTTTCCCACCTTTTATCACTCGTAAAAGCATAGATTTCTAGTGGTACACCATTTACAGTTGACTGCAGCTGACGACACATTAAGAGCATCTCTTGGTTAATTGCGGGATGGTTTGCTAGGTATTCCATAATGTATTTTCTAAACACACCCATGTTAGTCATATTTCTACCATTAATTGCAATCGATTTGTCGATACCACGATCTGTATTGTACTTATTAATCTCCGCTTTTCGACTGTCTAAGTAGGCTGTAATAAGATTGATGTTTTTTAAATTATCTAATTCAGAGTCGTTCAAAAAACGAATACTACTCGTTTTAATTAAAATATGTCTTTTTATTCGTCGCCCGTCAGAATTTAGCATTCCTCTCCAGTTTTGAAACGAATCTGAACTTAAACTATACGTTGGAATAGTAGTAGTTGTATTGTCAAAATTACGAACCTTTACTGTTGTCAAATTAATTTCGATCACATCTCCATCAGCTCCAAATTTTTCCATTGTAATCCAGTCTCCAATACGAATCATATCATTAACAGATACTTGCACACTTGCAACAAAACCAAGTATAATGTCTCTAAAAATTAAGATGATCAAAGCCGAAACAGCTCCAAAAGTAGTCAGTAATTCTGTATGTCCTATTTCAAATAATCGAGATATAATGATAATAATACCTACTATCCACAACACGATCATTATTACTTGAATAAAACTGTCGATAGGTTTATCGCTGTAACGAGGCTTTAGTTTTAAATAGTCGCGTAACGCATTAAAAATAGTTCTAATAATCCATAGCACTAGTATGACGATGTAGATGCCTACGAGTTTACCAAAAACACCCTCCCAGTATTCGTATTTCTCTAATATGACAGGAACTGATTTGTAAATAAATAATAACGGAATCAAATGGGCTATGTACTTAGCCGTTTTATTTGTAACAAGTAAATCATCAAATCGCGTTTTGGTTCTTCGTGCGATAAAAACCATTATCGTAACAAGCAACAACCTAAAAACGATGTATATCGTATATGCCAGAAAGCAAAGTATGGCTATATTTATAACAAGACTTATATAGGAAGCAAACGTATAGTTCATCCCTATTTTTCTAAAAAAAGGATAAAGTAAAGTAAATATTTTAGATGCAGCTTTAAACATTTTTACAGTATTTCTTCTCGATGTAAAACGTTCCAAAAGGTAATAGCGAAGCACCTATAATAATTCCTAAAGTAGGGTAACTCCAATTTTGTTGTTTTTTTAATAACAGCGCTAAAACGATGTAAGCGATAAATAAAAAACCATGAGCCATTCCAAAAGGCTTAAGGATTACATGATACAACTCAGGATTATATGTTTTTAGAATAAGCATATTAGCAATCAATACTAAAAAAGAGACTCCTTCGAGGATGGCTGTGATCTTGAAAACCTTTAACATTGCATTATTTTTATTTGATTTAGGCCAAAATTAAGTATTATGATTCATTTTATGGGTATTACAATCGAAACTAATTTACTTTTGTAGTCCTAAACTTTGATAATGAGCAAGCGAGAATTAAAAAAATACTTAAAAGATTTGACTAAAGAACAACTCGAAGAGCAGATGGTTGAACTCTATGAAAAATTTAGTCCAGTCAAAGTGTATTATAACTTTGTATTTAATCCAAACGAAACTGCACTCTTGCAAGATTTCAAAGTCAAGGTATCCCATGAATATTTCCCCATACAAAAAGGTAAAATCAAACGAAGACCTAAAATGCGACGATCTGTTGCTCAAAAATTAATTAAACATTATATCGTACTAGGTGTAGACCCTTTTATTATAGCCGATGCGATCTGTTATCATGTCGAGATTGCCCTAGCATACTCAGCAGATCATTTTGTTAAACAGGAATTGTTTTATAAAAGCATTTTAAATTCCTTTGAACAAGTCGTTCGATTCACCATTGCAAACGGAATTGTTGGTGATTTCAAGACAAGATTAAATGCTATTAGTGCAGAAACGAGTAGCCAACGTTGGCAAAATAAGCAAGAATTTGTTGCAATTTTAGATAAAATCGAGGATTAATCGCCTGCCATAATCCAAAATTATTTAATGACATTGGGATATTTTAAATTAAATATACCCGATAAACTGTTTTTTAGACGTATTTTTGCAAAAACCCAACAAAAAACAATGTTTGAAAATACTATAGAAATAGAAAAAGAAGACAAAAAAGAACTTTACGCATACCAGCAAGGCGATATCGATGCGATATTTGAACGCATAGATAATGGACCTAAACAACATCACCTGCTTTATCAGCTTCCTACAGGTGGAGGTAAAACAGTGATTTTCTCTGAAATTGTTCGCCGATATTTATCAAAACACGATTTAAAAGTAGTAGTTTTAACACACCGTATCGAACTGTGTAAACAAACTTCTAAAATGTTAAAAGGTTTTGGAGTAAAAAACAAAATTATCAACAGTAAGGTAAAAGAGCTCCCAGATCAAAACGATTTTTCATGTTTTGTTGCCATGGTAGAAACACTTAAGAATCGTATTTACGACGAAAAATTACATTTAGACAATGTAGGTCTAGTAATTATTGATGAGGCACATTACAACTCCTTCAGAAAATTACTAAGCTCATTTACGAATGCATTCATATTAGGAGTAACGGCAACGCCATTAAGCTCTAATATAAAATTGCCTATGCACGAAAGCTACGATGAACTGATCGTAGGAGATACTATTAGCTCGTTAATCAATAATGGATTTTTAGCAAAAGCAACAACATACAGTTATGATGTAGGTTTAACATCACTTAAAGTGGGTATTAACGGTGATTATACCGTAAAATCCTCAGATGATCTGTACACTAATATGCACATGCAGGAAAAATTGTTACATGCTTACACTGAAAAATCTTTAGGTAAAAAAACATTAATTTTCAACAACGGAATCAATACCTCATTGTATGTTTATGAGACTTTTAGGGAAGCAGGCTATCCTATACGTCACCTAGATAATACAAGTAATACAGAGGAACGTAAGGATATATTACATTGGTTCAAGCACACACCTGATGCAATATTAACATCGGTAGGGATTTTAACTACCGGTTTTGATGAGCCTACGGTCGAAACAATTATACTAAATAGGGCAACAAAGTCGCTAACGCTTTACTACCAAATGATTGGTCGTGGATCACGAAAACTGCCTAACAAGGATGAGTTTACTGTAATCGATCTTGGTAACAATGCCGCACGCTTTGGTTTATGGAGTGAGCCGGTAAACTGGCAACACATATTCAAGTCACCAGAGTTTTACCTAGAAAACCTTCGTGATGATACTGAAATCGAGTTGTACTTCAAGTATTCAATGCCTCCAGAGTTGCGTGCAAAATTCAGCAAAACAGAAGATGTTACTTTTGATGTAGATGAAGAACACAAGCTCGCTATCAAACAAAATTTACGCTCAAAAGTTGTACTAGAAAAATCTTTAGATCAACACAGTACAATGTGCGTGTACAATACAGAGACTTTGCAAGAAGCAAAAGCATTAGCAAAAGAGTTAGATGACGATATTGATTGTCGTATCAAGCGTTATTCTAAATGTTTAAGTCAGTGTAGTAAAAACTATCGCGAATGGCTAGTCGACGATTACAAATTAAAACTAACTTTGTTATTAGGTAAAAAGTATCGTGAAAAAATCATGAACGAACCTGATGATGAGGAGTAAAATAAGGAGCTTATTCCTGCTGTACACTATATCTGTTGTGGTGAACACCACCACAACAGGATATCGTTCCCATCAGGGCTATAAAGTCGCATTTTGATCACTTTTTTTAAAAAATAACACATCCATAATATATGTCAAAACAATTCTCAGATCTTGGAATTTCGGCACCAATTTGCAAAGCACTAGCTTCGTTACAAATTGTAACGCCAACAGAGATTCAACAAAAAGCAATTCCACTATTATTAGCAAACAATACAGATCTAGTAGGACTAGCAAAAACAGGAACGGGAAAAACGGCTGCTTTTGGATTACCACTTTTACAATTAATTGATACAAATCGCACAACTATTCAGGCCTTAATTTTAGTTCCAACACGAGAATTAGGACAACAAATTTTTACGAATTTAGAAACGTTTGCACAATTTCTACCAGCTGTTTCTATAGCAGCGACCTGCGGCGGAATTCCAATTAAACCTCAAATAGAGCGATTAACGAATCCAACTCACATAGTTGTAGCTACACCAGGACGTTTAATTGATTTAATTCAGCGCAAAGCAATCGACCTTAAGGAAACCAATTTTTTAATATTAGACGAGGCTGACGAAATGGTCAGTATTCTAAAAGAAAGTTTAGACGAAATTATTGCTGAACTACCTAAGGATCGTAAAACAATTTTGTTTTCGGCTACTATGCCAGGGACTATTAAACAATTGGTACAAAACTATTTGAACAAAAATGTAGTTCAAGTAAGTGCGAGTATGGAAACCGTTGGTAATCAAGGTATCGATCACGAGTATATTGTAGTAGATCCTATCGAAAAGCTGGATGTTTTAATGCATTTTTTAAATTCGAAAGAAGGAGAACGCGGAATCATATTTTGTAAAACTAAAGCGGCAGTAAATAAACTAGCCAAAAATTTAGCAATCAATCGTTTTTCATCAGGAGCCTTACACGGTAGTTTATCTCAAGGTATTCGAGACCGTATCATGGAGCAATTTCGTGAAGGACATATTAATATTTTAGTAGCAACAGATTTAGCGGCAAGAGGAATCGATGTAAAAGAGATTTCATACGTTGTAAACTATCATTTACCAGATGCTTATGAGTCTTACGTTCACCGTAGCGGACGAACCGCTAGAGCAGGAGCAAAGGGATTGTCCTTAACTGTTTTACAACCAGAGGAAGAAAAGGAAATAGTTGATTTTGAAAAAGAACTCGGTATTAAATTTAGTAAGTTCAGCAAACCATCAGCAGTAAGCATCGAAGAGAACAATACCTTGTTGTGGGCAAAACAAATTTTTAAAACAAAACCAAACCACGAAGTTGATCCAGAATTAAAAACAAAAGTAAAAACTGTTTTTCATCATCTGACTAAGGACGAATTAATCGAAAAACTATTGGCTAATTATTTATTACAAAATAAGAATGAACCAGCGGAGAAGCCGGTAAAAAGCCAAAAAATGAAAAAATAAATAGTTCCTAGAAGATTAAATGAACCATTACTCTACTTTAATTAGTTGTGTAATGGTTTTTTTTAGTCATAAACATATCGATCTAAGTGCGGGGATTAAAACGTAACTTTTTATACTTTAGCGATGCATTCGTTATGTCGATACAAAAATAAAAAGTCGTAAATTGCTTTTATACTTTGTGAAATCATCTTATAAAAGTTCAATCATGCATAAGATCCAAAATGATTTTAAGCTACAGTTACACTCAGTACAATCAAAACAATTTCATGTCAAAATAGCATTAATGAAAAAGGAAATTCTCGGTTTTAGCAGTCTGTTTTATGACAATCCATTGTCCTGCTGGATTTACGACTTAGAAACTTTTAACATACTAGCCGTAAATGAGGCTGCTGAACTTTTTTTGGGCTATTCTGTGCCAGATGATGTTTTATTAAACATCAATGACGTTATAATAAAGGAAGATCTTCAAGCATTTGTAGGTAATCATGCACCCCTAAACACTAAAAAAGGGAATATTGACTTAGGTAATTTTAGCTTTTATACTAAGTCAGGTCTTGAACTTTGCATTACGGTAAGTGGTTACAAAATTACTTATGAAAGCAAAGCTTGTTTTTTAGCAATATTCAACGAATACAAAGTTCCTGAAAATATACAATCACCTTTCAAGCATCTGATGGAAGCTGCAACTGATGTGTTTTGTAGCATTGATAAGGACGGCAAATTTATTCACGTTAGTGCTGCTGCAAAACAGTTATGGGGATTTTCACCTTCTGAACTTTCTGGGAAATATTGTATAGATTTAGCTGTAGAGGAGGATAAAAGTAAAACTACAACTGTACTAAATGATGTTCTTAGCAAAAAAGGATTAAGGCTATTTACAAATAGATTCAAGAAAAAAAACGGAGATAGTGTCAATAATTCATGGTCAGCTATATGGGATCCCAGTGCAGAATTGATTTATTGTATGGTAAAGGATGAGAGTAAACTCAAGGAACTAGAAGCAGTCAAGTATGACAATGTGTTCCCTTTTGAATCACTTGTTCAAGAAGGTTCTGACATTTTTAGTATTGTCGATAAAGATGGTTTTTACACCTACGTTAGTCCAACTTGTACCAGTATTCTAGGCATCGCAGCTGAAGATATTGTAGGTAAAAAAACGACTGAATTTATACATCCTGAAGACTTAGAAGAGAATTTACGCACTTTAGAAGCAATTTATACTCAGAAAAAGGTAATTGTAAAGCCCTTTCGGTTTTTAGACAATAATAAAGAGTGGCGATGGATGGAGACTGTATTGACAAATATGTTAGATAATCCAGCAGTTAATGGTATTGTTGCTAATTCTCGTGATGTTACTCAAAAAATAAAAGAGGAACAAAAACTAAAACTTTTTGAGAATGTAATTGCGAATTCTACAGATGCTATCGTAATTACTGAGGCAGCCACAAAGGATCAAGAGGGGACCAAAATTATTTTTGTAAATGATGCTTTTACACGTATGACAGGTTATTTATCTGAGGAAGTCCTTGGAAAAACAGCCCGTATTCTTCAAGGTCCCAAAACCGGTAGGAAAGAATTAGATAAATTACAATCAGCAATTGCAGGTTTTGAGTCCTGTGAAATAACAACTATAAATTATAATAAAGCAGGTGAAGAGTTTTGGGTAAACTTAGCACTAAGTCCAGTAGCAAATTACAACGGTCAATTTACGAACTGGGTTTCTATCCAGAGAGATGTTACACAACAAAAAATCCAGGTTTTAGAAAAAGATTTATTGGCTCAGATTAGTTCAAATTTTAATATACAAAACAATTTAGTTGCTGCTTTACATGGTCTATGTAAATCAGTGAGTGATTTTGGTGCTTTTGATTTAGTTGAAGTATGGTCTTTAAATCAAGAGAAAAATGAAATGAACTTAGCTGCTCATTTTACAGCCTTGGCATCTGACGAAAAATTTTACCAACATAAAATGGTAATAGATAAAATTTCTCGTAATGAGGGAATAGTAGGTATCGTTTGGGATAAAAAGGAACAAGTACTTTGGGATAATGATGAGATGACCAATGAAATTTTTTTACGCCAAGTTGCTGCAAAAACAATCAACTTACAAACCGTGTTATGTATTCCTTTGTTTTATAATGACGAGGTTACTGGTGTGCTACTAATTGGAACTAAAAACAAATCACATTATTTTAAAAACTACGTTCGAATATTTAAAAAACTAGAGCAATTTGTCGGTTCTGAATTAATCAGGAAAAAGCGCGAAAATGACTTAAACCACCTGCTTAACGCCATACCTGAAGTATTGTGCATATCAGATTTTAACGGAAAATTACTCAATATTAACCAATGGGGTTGTGAATTACTTGGTTATACTGAGGAAGAATTATTATTTCACACTTTAAATGAATTTGTGCACCCTGATGACCGTGAAAATTCTTTTCTAGAATTAGACAAGGTAGTACAGGGAACTGCAATCTATGAATTTGTAATTCGTTTTTTAACCAAAAAAGGAAAAACTATTTGGCTTAGCTGGACGATTAATCCAGTAATTGAAGAAGGTATCATATACGCAGTTGGGAAAGATATTACCTCAGAGAAAAAGTTAAGCCACTTAATCAAACAAACTAACAGTCTTGCTAAAATAGGTGGTTGGGAGTTCGATTTTTCTGTTAATAATTTATACTGGTCGGACATGGTCCATGAAATAGCAGAGACAGATGCTACTACTTTTGTACCTAAAATTAATAAGCTAAATGATTTTATTAGAACTGACTATCAAGATCATGCACAAAATACAGTACTAAGTTGTATGCAAACAGGAGATTCATTTGATATTGAACTTGTAATCCTAACAGTAGATCAAAAGGAAAAATGGGTTCGCTTGATAGGAAATGCTGATATGATCGAAGGACGCTGCCAACGCATTTATGGCAGTATTCAAGATATTAATTCCTTAAAAGAAACAGAAGACAGACTTTCATCAATATCTAAAAATTTACCAGGTGTTGTTTATCAATATATAGTACATCAAAACGGTCTTAACGCACTACAATACGTATCGGGCGAAGTTGAAGAGTTATGGGGATTCAGTAAAAAAGAAGTAACACAAAATGTAAATTTAGTCTGGGATCAAATAAAAGAAGGTGGAGATTACATTGCCATAAAAGAAAGTATAGTAAAGTCCGTTACGACAAAAACTAAATGGAGTAGCCGCTTTAAATATATCAAACCAAATGGCGAAGTGCGCACACATCTTGGCTATGGTAGCCCTAATTTTCTAACAGATGGAACAATAATTTACAACTCGATTATTGTCGATGTGACGCAAGAAGCAAAAAATGAAGAATTATTAGAACAAACAACTGAACTAGCGCTTATTGGAAGCTGGGAGCTAGATTTGATAAATCAGCAAGGCGATCAAATGTATTGGTCTCCAATGATCAAGAGGATTTTAGAGGTCGAAGATAATTTTACTCCCACTTTAAGCGGTGGGCTGCATTTTTATGTAGGTGATAACAAGGAAAAAGTTATTGAGGCAACTACCAATCTTATAAAAAATGGAGTGCCATTTGATGAAGAAGTTTTAATAAAAACAAAAAATGGCTCAACTAAGTGGATCCGAATTATTGGGAAAAGCGAAACGGTAAGAAACAGAAGAGTTAAAATATTTGGATCTTTACAAGATATTAATGACAAGAAACTTGTTGAACAAAAACTGCAAAAAGCATTTAAAGAAAAAAACGAAATTCTGGAAAGTATTGGTGATGCATTTTGTTCCTTTGATAAAAACTGGACAGTAACCTATTGGAATAAAGAGGCTGAAAATGTATTAGGTCGAACAAAAGAAGTTATTGTAGGTAGAAATCTATGGAAGGAATACCCGGATGTTGTTGGTACAGAGTTTTACAATCAATACCAAAAAGCAGTACAAACAAAAAAAGTCACCTCCTTTGAATCATATTATCCAACAGTTAATAAGTGGCTAGAGGTATCTGCCTACCCATCAGATGAGGGGTTATCTGTGTATTTTAAAGATATAACCCTACGTAAGGAAGTAGATTTAAGATTGCTTGAAGCAAACGAAAGATTTGAAAAAGTGACCGAAGCAACTAAAGATGCTATTTGGGATTGGGATATTGCAAATAACACCTTTTATCGCTCAAAGGCGGTAGAAAATTTTTTTGGCAAAGACACACTTAAGTTAATGTCTACTGATGATTTTTGGCAAAACAAATTTCATGAAGATGACCTAAAAAACATCAAAAAAAGTATTCAAGTCGCCATTAACGATCCTCAATGTGATCGCTGGGAACTTGAGTACCGCATATATAACGACAATAAAGTCATTATTTATGTTGCAGATCAAGGAGTTATTATCAGAAACAAAAAAGGCAAAGCAACTAGAATGGTAGGAGCAATGACTGATATATCTGAACAAAAAAACATGACCATAAAATTAAATGAGTTAAACCATTCATTGCAATTACAATCGACAGAGTTAAAACGATCAAATGAGGAACTTGAGCAATTTGCTTTTGTTGCGTCGCATGATTTACAGGAACCACTTCGTATGATTACTAGCTTTATGGATTTGTTGGCGCGTAAATATGGCAATCTACTTGATGAAAAGGGGCACAAATACATTTATTATGCAACAGATGGTGCAGTACGAATGAAGCAAATTATTCTAGATTTACTATTTTATTCAAGAGCTAGCAAGCCTACTGAAGGAAAACAACTTGTGGACTTAAATGAGATTATACTGGAATTTGGAAAATTAAGGAGAAAAATTATAGCTGAAAAAAAGGTAAATGTTACCTCCGAAAATTTACCTAAAATAATGACTTACAAAGCAGCTGTGACTCAGGTTTTTAATTGTATTATGGATAATGCAATTAAGTATTCTGTAAAGGATAAGCAACCTAAAATTACAATAAAAGTTGTGGATAAGGGCGATAATTGGCAATTTTCGATAAGTGATAATGGGATAGGAATAGATACACAATTTCACGATAAAATATTCGTGATATTTCAAAGGTTACATAATGCTGATCAATATCCAGGAACTGGAATTGGACTATCAATTGCAAAAAGACACATCGAATTTCTAGGAGGTACAATTTGGTTAGAATCAAAAGTAGGAGAGGGTACGGTTTTTTATTTTACCATTACAAAAGGTGTAGTTTTAACAAATTAAGAAGGAGCAACATGCGCAATTTATGCTATATTTTTAAAAGAGTTTGCTTATCTTGCAGATGGTTGTTTGAGAAACAACAGTAAATAACACATTTTACAATTTTTTCTATCATCGTTAAAAAGG
>CAXBGV010000062.1:0-11053 GCA_963975235.1 uncultured Flavobacterium sp.
AATCTCTTTAGTTAAATACATTCCAATATTTGTTTAATGATTTTTATGTATGTCTAGCATCTATTGTTAGACGGGTGCAAAAGTACTATTTATTTTTAAAAATCATATGGTATTTTCTAAAATAATTTAAACTCTTGCCGCTTTTTGGCTTAGGGTACTACGTTCAATTAATTTTTAACACTAAAATATTAATATAATTTTGCAACTTCTTGATTTACAAACTCCAGAAAACGTTCGTCCTCGGCAGTGAAAGGATCAATCACGTGGCTGTCAATATCAATTTGGCCTATGTTTTTTCCGTCTACAAACAAGGGTACTACAATTTCTGACTTCACCGTAAAGCTACAAGCAATATAATTGTCTTGCGCTGCTACATCAGGCACAACAAAATTAGCGTTAGATTCTGCAACTTGACCACATATTCCTTTTCCAAAAGGGATAACAGTGTGGTCTGTTTCGGCACCTACATACGGTCCTAAATGTAAAGTTTGTGTCTCGTGATTGGCAAAATAAAACCCTACCCAGTTGTAATAGTCTATTTCTGCATTCAAAAGTATACAAATAGCTTTTAACTTCTCGTCTCTTGAAAGAGTGTTATTAGATGTTATTGCCGTAACTGCTGGTTGTAATTCTATAAATGTCATTATGTTCGATTTTTTATACAAAAGTATTTAAACTACCTATTATAATTTATATAAATTTGTTAAAAATTCACATTGAAACAATATCTCATTCAATACAAACCCTTTTTGCTTTTCTTGTCAAAGTTTTTTTTGAGTTATATTCTATTGACTGTACTTTATCAATTGTATTTAAGTCAGTTTGCCGTTGCTGAAATAGATGGTATTACTCGTTTAGTAGCAAGACAAACTCAGCAGATAATGGTTTTTTTTAAAACTGACTTCCAAATAAAAAAAGAGAATGGGGAAGGTTTTTTTCGACTTCTTTACCGTGGTTCTTACGTGGCTCGAATGATCGAAGGTTGCAATGCAATAAGTGTACTAATCTTGTTTGTTTCGTTTGTTTTTTCTTTTTCTGGAAAATTAAAAAAGACATTGATTTTTATGATCATTGGGAGTTGCTTGATTTACTCTTTAAATGTGATACGCATAGCAATTTTATGTGTGCTAATGTTTCACTTTCCAGAGCGGGAAGGATTGTTGCATGGTGTTTTATTTCCTTTATTTATTTATGGGATTGTTTTTCTTTTGTGGTTACTTTGGATTAATAAATATGCTAATGATGCGCGCCGCAATTCGTAAAAATAAATTAAGGTTTTTTTTAGGATTAGTACTTGTACTTTTTTTAGTACTAGTGCGCGCATATGAGAGCATATTGTTTTATGATCCTTTCCTTGATTTCTTTAAAAGTGATTATGAAACGCTGCCTTTGCCCGAGTTTGATTCGTTGCGTTTGTTTTTTGGGTTACTATTGCGTTACACGATAAATTCTGTTTTGTCATTAGGACTTTTTTACCTTCTTTTTCTAAACTTAAAAATCATCAAGTTTACAGCTGTATTGTATTTGTTTTTTTTTATTGTTTTATTTAGTTTGTTCTTGATTATACTATATTGCTACGGTGCTCAAAGTAGCTGGTTACTTTTTTACGTTCGAAGATTTTTAATCCAACCTATTTTTGGGTTATTGTTTATTCCTGCTTTTTATTATCAAAAACGGACTATGTAGTTAATTAGCAGTATCTTTATATGGATAAATGTTTGTTAAATCATTTATTTTCTAGCTATGTAGATCATTAAAAATTCAGGTGAAATAGTCGATTTTAATTCGGCAAAGCTCAGGGTTTCTCTAATAAAATCAGGAGCAACTGCTAGAGTGGTAGATGCTATTTTAGTTCAGATCGAAAAAGAATTATTCGAAGGAATAACGACCAAAATAATTTATATAAAAGCTTTTTCTCTCTTAAAAAAACAATCTAATTCGCATGCGGCAAGATATAATCTGCGCTCAGCTTTGCTTCTGCTGGGGCCTGCTGGTTTTTTTTTTTGAAAAGTATATTGCTCGGATATTCCAAGCAGAAGGCTGCGAGACAAAAATCAATATCGTTTTACAAGGTCAATGTGTGTCTCATGAAATTGATGTTTTGTTTAAAAAAGAAGACCGTATTTCGATGGTAGAATGTAAATTCCACGGAAGTGCGACAGCTGCCTCAGATGTAAAAGTTCCTTTGTATATTCATTCAAGATTTAATGATCTGAAAGCGAAACGACATGCGATATTTGCGAATAATGATTTTATTGCCGAATGCTGGATTGCAACTAACAATAGATTTACGTCTGATGCGATAACGTATGCAGCCTGCGCAGGACTCAAATTACTAAGCTGGGATTATCCTAAAAACAACAATTTAAAAACTAAAAATGACATTGATTGTTTGTATCCCGTGACTTGTTTAACAACAATATCGTAAGCTGAAAAAGATAAGTTATTGTTTCTTGATGTCATTTTAGTACAGGGATTATTGAATAACAGTAGCGTACTTAAAAAAGTAGGGTTAACTGAAAATAGGATTAAAAGAACATTAAAAGAAGTAGCAGAATTATGTCGTTTTTTTCTCTAGGAAATAAGTATTAAATCTAAATTACCAATTTATGAAAGTTTTTTCTTAGGAGGAACAGGAACAGTGACAGGATCAAAAACGGTTTTGCAGACTGGTACTAGCACTATTATGATCGATTGCGGACTATTTCAAGGTATAAAACCCCTTCGAGAATTAAACTGGCAGCCTTTGTAGATTTTGCCTTCGACAATCGATTGTGTGTTATTAACCCACGGGCATTTGGATCACTGCAGCTGGCTACCGTTGCTTGTTCATCAAGGTTTTACAGGTGAAATTTTCTGTAGTAATCCAACGATGGCTATTGCTAAATTGATATTGCTAGATAGTGCCAAAATCCAGGAGGATGAAGCTAAAAAAGCAAATTACGAAAAGTATTCTAAGCATGAGGTTGCTAAACCTCTATACACCGTTGAACAAGCCGAAAAGGTATTTGAGTTATTTCATGTTGTTAAAACGAATGAAAGTATTTCGCTTACTGGAGCTGTCACGGCAAAGTTTACAAATGCGGGTCATAACATAGGCGCTTGCACAATTGAAGTAAGTTGTGAAAATAAAATATTGGTTTTTTCTGGTGATATAGGTCGTGATAATGATGTATTGATGTTTCCGCCCACTAAACCTAAAAAAGCAAGTTATGTTTTTCTCGAAAGTACTTATGGTGATAGGATACACCCAGATGTAAATGCAAAAGCTGAATTAGAGATCGAGATCAATACTGCTTTTGAAAAAGGAGGAACGGTAATTATCCCAAGTTTTGCTGTAGAGCGTGCTCAGGGAGTAATGTACCTCTTATGGCAATTAAAATTAGAAGGCAAGATTCCCGATATACCTTATATTATTGATTCACCAATGGGAGTGAGTGCTTTTAATATATTCTTTAATAACAGTAATTGGCATAAGATTTCAGTTGCTGACTGTGTTTCTATGAGTAAGATGTTTACGATGATAACAGATTATAGAGATACGGTAGAGGCTATTGGAAATAAAAAACCAAAGGTAGTTATTGCTGCTAGCGGAATGGTAACTGGAGGAAGAGTTTTGAATTATTTAGAAGAATACATCGATAAACCTGAAACTACAGTCATATTAGTAGGCTATCAAGGTGAAGGGACTCGGGGTCGAAAATTGATTGAAGGAGCGGTAAACGTTAAAATCTATGGAAAAATATATTCTGTGTTAGCAAGAGTGATAGAAATCAAAGGATTGTCGGCTTATGGAGATCAAAAAGACCTTTTAAATTGGTTGTCAGATTTAAATAGCAAGCCTTCAAAAGTTTTTATAGTTCATGGCGAAAATCAACCTGCAGATGAGCTTCGCTTAAAAATTATTGATCGTTACGGTTTTGATTGTTGTATTCCTCTTTTGGGTCAGGAATTTGAACTATAAACCTCTGTTTTGATTTTTGCAACTGATTTATAGCATTGATGTCGCCTAAATGGCAATGATGTATGAGGTTTGTAAAGTGGATTTTCTTTTAATTTTGAATGTAATAGTTAATAAAAATCTAAAATAAATTAATCTATTGTTCTTAAAGTAAATAATACCTACTTTCACGTTCAAATATATTAGCATAAAAACAGCCCGAAATGAACAATTTTGATTGGAAAAATTTAATAGATCCGCTTTTTTATATTCACTTTGATGTGAATGGTATCAAAATGGGTATTTATATCGTTTTATTTATTGTCTTCGCAGAGACAGGTCTATTTGCAGGTTTCTTTTTGCCGGGCGATAGCCTTTTGTTTCTTGGTGGAATTTACAATCGTGAATTGATCGAAAATGTATTGTTTATAGAAAGTCCTTTTATAAATGTAGTACTACTGTCAATCATGGTGGCCTTAGCAGGGATACTAGGGAATATTGTAGGCTATTGGTTTGGGTCTAAAAGTGGATATTACCTCTATAATAAAGAAGATAGTTTTTGGTTTAAAAAGAAGTATTTAGTGCAGTCCAAAGATTTTTTTGAAAAGCATGGAGGCAGAGCAATTATCTTTGCGAGGTTTTTACCCATATTCAGAACATTTGCGCCTATTGTAGCAGGTATTGTAACTATGGACAAGAAAAAATTCATGTTTTACAATATAGTGAGTTCCTTTTTATGGTCGTTTACATTAATTTTTGCAGGCCATTATTTGTATGGTTTTTTATTAACTAATTACGGAATTAATTTAAAAGAACATATTGAGTTAATCGTGATCGCGCTTGTTGTTCTTACGTTGTCTCCGGTGCTTCTTAAGTTAGCTAAAAAATCTCCTTCAATCGAGGAATAGTTTTAAAAAGATACTATTTTGTTTTACATAGTGCTTATTTACAATATGTTAAGTTCAATTTGAAAATATTATTGGTAATAATAAGGCAAATAAAAAGTCCGTTCAACTAAGTTGAACGGACTTTTTTATATAGTAAGGGATTGATATTACATCATTCCTGGCATCCCTCCGCCCATAGGCATAGCAGGTCCATCTTCTTTAATGTCAATCAAAGCACATTCTGTTGTTAATATCATACCTGCAACCGAAGCAGCGTTTTCTAAAGCTACACGTGTTACTTTTTTAGGATCGATAATTCCTGCTTTAAGCATATCAACGTACTCATCAGTTTTAGCATTGTATCCAAAATCACCTGTTCCCTCTGCAACTTTAGCGACTACTACTGATCCTTCAAGTCCAGCGTTTTCAACTATAGTTCGTAAAGGAGATTCAACTGCACGAGCTACAATTTGTACACCAGTAGCTTCATCAGCGTTGTCAGATTTAATAACGCTTAAAGCAGCTTTAGCTCTTAATAATGCAACACCACCACCTGCAACAATACCTTCTTCTACAGCAGCGCGAGTTGCGTGTAAAGCATCATCTACTCTGTCTTTTTTCTCTTTCATTTCAACTTCAGATGCAGCTCCTACGTATAAAACAGCAACACCACCAGCTAATTTAGCTAAACGCTCTTGTAATTTCTCCTTGTCATAATCAGAAGTTGTAGCTTCCATTTGACCTTTGATTTGGTTCACACGGTTTTTGATCATATCCGCTTCACCTGCGCCACTAACTACTGTAGTGTTATCTTTATCGATAGTTACTTTTTTACAAGTACCTAACATTTCTATAGTCGTGTTTTCTAAAGTATAACCTCTTTCTTCAGAGATTACTGTTCCTCCAGTTAAGATTGCGATATCCTCTAGCATTGCTTTTCTTCTGTCTCCAAAACCAGGTGCTTTTACAGCAGCAATTTTCAAAGCACCACGAAGTTTATTCACTACTAATGTAGATAAAGCTTCGCCATCAACATCTTCAGCAATGATTAACAAAGGTTTTCCTGATTGAGCAACTGGCTCAAGAACTGGAAGTAATTCTTTAAGAGAAGAAACTTTTTTATCATACAATAAAATGTACGGATTTTCAAGTTCTACTTCCATCTTTTCTGAATTAGTAACAAAGTAAGGAGAAAGATATCCTCTGTCAAATTGCATTCCTTCAACTACATCAACATAAGTATCAGTTCCTTTTGCTTCTTCAACAGTAATAACGCCTTCTTTTCCAACTTTGGCGAAAGCCTTGGCGATTAATTCACCAATGATTTCGTCATTATTAGCAGAAATTGAAGCGATTTGTTTGATTTTATCAGAATCAGATCCTACAACTTTTGCTTGCTTAGCTAGGTCAGCAACAATAGCTTCAACCGCTTTGTCGATACCTCTTTTTAAATCCATTGGATTTGCTCCAGCAGCTACGTTTTTCAGACCTTCTTTTACAATTGCTTGTGCCAAGACAGTCGCAGTAGTTGTTCCGTCTCCTGCTAAATCATTTGTTTTAGAGGCTACTTCTTTAACCATTTGAGCTCCCATGTTTTCTAATGGGTCTTTTAATTCAATTTCTTTTGCAACAGACACACCATCTTTAGTGACAGTTGGTCCTCCAAATGATTTTCCAATAATTACATTACGTCCTTTAGGTCCTAAAGTAACTTTTACTGCATTTGCCAATGCATCAACTCCACGTTTTAATCCGTCGCGAGCTTCAATATCAAATTTTATATCTTTTGCCATTTTAATTTGTCATTGCGAGGAACGAAGCAATCTCGTCCTCATTGTTATTTATTCAATCTTAGTTTTTAAACGGGAAACAAAATTTTAGATTATCGCAAGAATATCATCTTCACGCATGATTAAATAATCTTTTCCTTCTAATTTTAATTCGGTTCCTGCATATTTTCCATAAAGTACAGAGTCACCAATTTTTACTGTCATAGTGTGTTCTTTAGTTCCATTTCCTACAGCTACAACAGTACCTTTTTGCGGTTTTTCTTTGGCAGTGTCTGGAATAAAAATCCCTGATGCAGTTTTTGTTTCTGCGGCAACTGGTTCGATAAGAACTCTGTCTGAAAGCGGTTTAATGTTTAAAGCCATGATTTTATATTTTTAATTGTGTTTTTATAATCTTGTTTAGGGTTTCAGAAATTATGCCATACTGGTTTAAGTGACATATTTACCTATAAAAAATGCCAGCTTTGACAAGCTGGCATTTTTTATATTGTATAATTATGAATTAATTAGCAGGAGTAGTTGCTGCTGGTGCCTCTTGTGTTGGCGCAGCTGGTGCAGCAGCTTCTGAGTTGTCAATAATTTTAGAATCAGTATCACTTAAAGTTCCAGTAAAGCTTAAAGTAGATAATAAGATAAGCGCAATCAAGATTGTTGCTAGAGTCCAAGTACTTTTGTCTAAAAAGTCAGAAGTTTTTTGTACACCACCTATTTGTGTAGAGCCTCCTAATGAAGAGGAAAGACCACCACCTTTAGGGTTTTGAACCATAATAACTACTACCAATAGAAAACAAACTATTGTGATTAAAACTAAAAAAATTGAAAATGTGCTCATTGTTTAATTATTATTGTTTTGTTGTAAAATCTTAATATCCGCTATACGGTCTGCAAAGAAACTACTTTTTTCTGGATATTTCAAAATTAATATTTCATAAGCTTGTATGGCTTTCTGATATTTTTTTTGCTCTAAATATACCTTTGCAAGTGTTTCAGTCATTAGGGACGAGTTGTCGTCCTTATTAATATCAAAATAAGCTGGAGAGGGCGTTCCATTTTTTACAGGAGCGATCTTTGGGCTTGTTGCGATAAATTTATTGATTAGGGCTTCTTTTTTCTTTTTGACTTCGTCAATAATTCTAGTTTTAGGCTCCTCTGTTTTTTGTTCTTCTCTACTAATAGGTTGAATACGACTTAGCTTAAGCCATTCTTGAAACGAATGTTTCTCGTTATCAGCAAAATCTAATGGGCTTCCAATAGCTAGTTTCTCCTCGATGGTTTTAGTCGTGTCTTCGGTTTGTATCGAGTTCGCTTCTTTTATAGAGGATATAATAGATTGCTCTAGTTTTGTACTACTGTTTTCGCTTTCGTTTTTCGTTTTAATTTCTTCACTATCAATAACTGTAATGTCAAAAAGTTCTTGTTTCTTTTTATCAAACAATGCTTTTTGTATGGTAACGAAGGACTCAGAAGTTATAAAATCAAACAAGACACTCCTATCTGTAGTGTGAGCAGCAGTGACTTTTAAAGCAATATTGTATCTAAAACTGTTTTGATCATACAGCCCTTTCAATCGCAAAGCTCTTGCGCTTTGAAAATAAGGAAACTCATTCAACACTTTCTCCAATGCATCAGTCTGCAATTCAGAGATAGCGTTGGGTTTATTCATTAATTGAGTGTATTCCGTTACGTTCATAATAGTTTGTTCTTTTCTATTTTAAGTTTTTCAGACTATTGGTTTTTTACCATTTAGCCAATGACTCATTGAATATATCTTGTGTAATTCGATCAAAAATTTCTTCTATTGCTACATTTAATGATGCTCCGCTTAATTGAGTCGCTGCTGGATAATCATAGAAAAATTCAAATGTTTTTTCGAAATTATCGGTTTCTTTATTTTTGTTCGTAAATCGCACATTGACTCTAATCTTTAGTCGGTTTTGAGAAGCTTGTTGGTCTGCAGTAGCCGTCATGGGACTAATGCGATAATCTACGATCTCTCCCTCATATGTTAAGTCGCCTCCGTTTTTAACTAAATTTAGATTTGTTTGATTCTGAATCAAATCTTGCAGCTGTACCGTAAAAGTTCGGTCGATGCCGGGTTCTACTAAATCAGCATTGTTTTGGAAAAAGTTAACTTGAAATGTACTAGCGTCAATTTTTCCTGTCCCTGTAAAGTTATAAGCGCCACAACTATTTAATAAAAATGAGCTACTGAACAATAATAAATAATATATTTTTTTCATAAGAAGGTGTAGACTTTAATATTCTGTTTTTTCAATAAGGAATAGACCAGTTTTTTTACAAGTCAAATTGTTTTATTTTTCGGTACAAAGTTCGTTCAGAAATACCCAATTCATCCGCGGCTGCTTTTCGTTTTCCTTTGTTTTTTTCTAATGATTTTTTGATCATTTCAATTTCCTTTTGCTCCAAGCGCAAAACCTCTTCTTCTTCGATCGTTTCAGCAAATAGATAATTGTCTTCATCCTCGGCATAATTTTCAGTCAGTTGCGGACTTGTCATCAGTCCGTTTCCTGGTTGTTCTTCAAAATCTATTTCGCTATCAGTCTCTTTTGAACCATAGATTTTTTGAATCAAATTCGGATTAATTTCTTGTGCTTTTGCAGCACCGTTTTTCATGAGTTCTAGTGTCAACTTTTTCAAGTCATTTAAATCACTTTTCATGTCAAACAGTACTTTGTACAAAATATCTCTTTCAGTGCTAAAATCACTTTCTTCTTTTTTATTTTTTATCACAGATGGAAGGTTACTTCCTTCAGTTGGTAAGTAGGAGTGAAGCGTAGCTCCTGTAATCTCGCGATTAGTTTCTAAAACAGATAATTGTTCGGCCACGTTTCGCAATTGACGTATGTTTCCGCTCCAGCGAAATTTCTGTAGCAATTGTACAGCACTATCGTCTAGCTTTAATGGTGGCATTTTATATTTATGAGCAAAGTCGGCTGCAAATTTTCTAAACAATAAATGAATATCATCTTTTCGATCTCTTAAAGGTGGCAGTAAAATATCGACTGTACTCAAACGATAATACAAGTCTTCACGAAACTTTCCTTTTTCGATAGCGTCAAACAAGTTCACGTTAGTAGCCGCAACGATACGAACATCTGTTTTTTGAACTTGTGATGAACCCACTTTTATGAATTCTCCGTTTTCTAAAACACGTAACAATCGAACCTGTGTGGTTAAGGGTAATTCGCCTACCTCGTCAAGAAAGATGGTCCCGCCATCAGCAACTTCAAAATAGCCTTCACGAGTACTTGTTGCTCCTGTAAATGCTCCTTTTTCGTGACCAAATAGTTCACTATCAATGGTGCCTTCTGGAATTGCACCACAGTTTACAGCGATGTATTTCCCATGTTTTCTGTGGGATAAAGAATGTATGATCTTTGGAATACTCTCTTTACCTACACCACTTTCTCCAATTACTAATACCGAAATATCAGTAGGGGCTACCTGAATTGCTTTCTCTATGGCGCGATTTAGCTTTGGGTCATTCCCAATGATTTCAAAACGCTGTTTTATATTTTGGACTGTTTCCATATTTCAATGCGGTGTAAAAGGCAGTTTTAAAATTTTCCTTATCTATAGCTATGACTTAGTTACCTTTATTGGCACCAGAGTAGGAGGTGTCAACTTTTTTTTCTGTTTTTTGTTTCGGAAAATAGGTTCGTATGATGTAGAACGTACTTCCAAACCCTACAATAAAAGTTACTAAAGCTATTATTATTTGTTTTTTTGACATACTATTCTTAATTCATTTCACTCAGTCCTACCGCTTCTCCTTTTAGGGTTCCGCTTGTACAAGAGTTAATTTTTACATTTACAAAATCTCCTATTTTATAGTGTTCCTTTGGGAAAACAACTGTTATGCTTTGGGAATTTCGTCCTGAAAATTCTTCAGCCGATTTTTTAGATACTTTCTCGACTAGAACTTCTACGGTTTGACCAATAAATTCCTCTGATCTTGCCCAAGCATGTTTTTGTTGCAAGTCAACAATTTCTTGTAAACGTCTTGCTTTAGTTTCATCAGTAACGTCATCTTCCATTTTTCTGCCAGCTAGTGTTCCTGGACGTTCAGAGTAAGAATACATGTAACCAAAATTATATTTTACATATTCCATTAAACTCAAAGTATCCTGATGGTCTTGCTCTGTTTCTGAAGGGAAACCGGCAATCATATCTTGCGAGATAGAGCTGTTTGGTATAATCGATCTTATTTTATCAATCAACGTCATGTATTCTTCACGAGTATGCAAACGGTTCATTTCTTTCAAAATTCTATTGCTCCCTGATTGTACAGGCAGGTGAATGTGCTTACAGATATTATTGTGTTTTGCAATTACGTGTAATACACTTTCATGCATGTCTTGCGGATTAGAGGTAGAAAACCGAATTCTCATTTTCGGAAAACCAACCGCTACCAT
>CAXBGV010000063.1:0-11008 GCA_963975235.1 uncultured Flavobacterium sp.
CTACCTATAACCTTTGAACCAAATAAATCTAAATCTGGACTTGAAGCAACCATGTACCCTAACTTTAAGTCTTCCTCTTGGTAAAAAGTCAAACGTATTTTTAGTTTGTTGTAAGCATAAATAACATTATCATCTTCGTCTTTATAATTCCTATCCGGTTTACCATATATAGCAGTAACATCCTTTTGTTTCATCCCGAAAATGAGCTTATCAATTCCGTTTTTTAGATTTATTTTCATTTCATTTATTTTTGACAAAGTTCGGAAAGTTTTGACAAATTAAGATACCTTTTTATGATTAATAATATCAAAATAAATCGCAATCGTGTTTTAACTGCATGAGATAACCCCTTGATCAATCCAAGAAATCAAATGTAAAATCTAACTTCCTTTGATTTAAAAAACAAAATACCAAAAAATAAAATGATCAAAAACCATTCACTCCTACTCCCCTTTATTTTACTATTATCTTTTGTTTGCCAGGGTCAAACTAAAAATAATAGTTCAAATACAAAAGAATTCAAAGTAACATTTGAACAATTCACACTCGACAATGGCTTGCACGTTATTTTTCATATAGATCGCTCTGACCCTGTTGTTGCAGTTGCACTAACAAGTCACGTGGGTTCAGCAAGAGAAAAAGAGGGACGCACAGGTTTTGCCCATTTGTTTGAACATTTACTATTTCTAGAATCCGAAAACTTAGGTAAAGGCGGACTTGATAAAATGAGTGCGCGCATAGGTGGTGCAGGAGCTAATGGGTCTACTAGTCGCGATAGAACAAATTACTATCAAACAGTGCCTAAGGACGCTCTTGAAAAAATGATTTGGGCTGAAGCCGATAAACTAGGATTTTTTATAAATACGGTTACCGAGCCTGTTCTTGCCAAAGAAAAACAAGTCGTAAAAAATGAAAAAAGACAAAGTTATGACAACCGTCCCTACGGAAACACAAATGCGGTAATTGACAAAAACCTGTACCCTGCAAATCATCCTTACAGTTGGCAAGTAATTGGCTCGCTTGATGATTTACAAAACGCTTCATTACAAGATGTAAAGGATTTTTACAACCGTTGGTACGTACCTAATAACGTCACTCTAACAATAGCGGGGGACTTCGATGTTACTCAAGCTAAAATTTGGATAGAAAAATATTTTGGCGAAATAAAACGCGGTCAGGAGATTCCTAAAATAGAAAAACAACTTGTAACTTTACCTGCAACAAAAAAACTGTACCACGAGGATAATTTTGCTCGTTTACCTAGACTAACAATCGCTTGGCCCTCTGTATACCAATACCATCCTGATAGTTATGCCTTAGAAGTATTAGCAAATTATCTATCTAGAGGAAAAAAAGCACCTTTATACAAAACACTAGTCGAAGACAATAAACTAACAGATAATGTTGGCTTATACCAATACAACTCAGAGATCGCAGGACAGCTCATGTTGGGAATAACTGCCTTTGATCAAACAAATTTGAATAATGTCCTAAATGGTATAGAAGTAGCTTTTAAAGATTTTGAAAAAAACGGAATAGCACAAAAGGATCTCGAAAGAATCAAAGCAGGTCAAGAAACCGATTTTTACGCAGGATTAGCTAGCGTAAATGGTAAAGGATTTAAGCTAGCGCAATATGAAATATTTGCTGGATCACCCGATTTTATTAACCAAGATGTCAAAAACATTTTAGCCGTAACTACTGCAGATGTAACACGTGTTTACAATAAATACATTAAAGGCAAGCCATTTATTGCTGCTAGTTTTGTCCCTAAAGGCCAAGCTAACTTAGTCCTTGATGGATCACAAAAAGCACAAATTGTTGAGGAGAAAATTATCGAAGGAAAAGAAGATATATTTGATGCTAGTATTGCTGCCACCTACGCAAAAACACCGTCTAGTTTTGATCGTACCGTAGAGCCGAAGTATGGTGAGAGTCCTGAGATTATACTTCCCACTGTTTGGAAAGAAACGCTATCATCTGGTATAAAATTAATTGGAATTGAGAACTATGAAGTTCCATTAGTCGAATTTCAACTGCAATTAAAAGGGGGTTTATTATTAGAAAAAGTTGCTACAATAGGTGTCTCAAATATGCTTTCTCAGTTGTTAACCAAAGGAACTAAAAACAAGACTCCTGAGGCCTTAGAAAATGCAATCGAAAGCCTTGGTGCTTCTATAAATGCCTATACTGATGGTGAATCTATAATTCTATCTGGAACTACTTTAGCCAAAAACTATCAGCAAACCATGTCATTAGTACAAGAAATTCTTTTGGAACCTAGATGGGATGAAAAAGAATTTAACTTGATTAAACAAAGTACTCTTAATCAAGTAATACAGCAAAAAGGAGATCCAAATAGTATCGCTCAAATTGAATATCGAAAGTTAATTTACGGTAACGATTTTATTTTATCTCATAATCCCATAGGGAATGAAGCAACTATAACTGCTATTAACATTGATGATTTAAAACAGTACTACGAACTTAATTTTTCACCAACCGTAGCAAATTTTCAAATTGTAGGAGCTATTTCTCAACAAGAAATTAAAAAATCGTTGGCAGTAATTAATACTAAATGGAAGGTTAAAAATGTTCTGTTTCCCGAAGTAGTTATCGCCGCTGCTCCAAGCGCTTCTAAAGTTTATTTTTATGATGTTCCGGGAGCTAAACAATCAGTATTACGTATTGGTTATCTAGGTCTTGCTGCAACAGATACTGATTTTTATCCTGTTGAGATTATGAATTATCGTCTTGGAGGTGGTAGTTTTGCCTCACAGTTAACGCAACAATTACGCGAGGGAAAAGGCTATACATATGGAATAGGTTCGTCATTTACGGGGTCTACAATCAAAGGACCTTTTGCAATTTACAGCGGAGTACGATCTAATGTTACTTATGAATCAGTGAGTTTAATCAAATCTATACTAGAGCAGTATGGAACAAATTTTACAGAGAGTGATCTTGAAATAACCAAAAGCAATTTGATCAAAAGCAACGCCCGTGCCTTTGAAACCATGGATGCTAAATTAAAAATGTTATTTGACATAAGTAATTACAACCTGCCTGATGATTATGCTAAAAATCAAGAGAATATTGTAAAAAACAGTACACTAGACCAAATAAAACAATTGGCAACAAAATACTTAAATCCTAATAAAATGATTTATCTAATTGTTGGTGATGCGGAGACGCAGTTAAAAAAATTAGACCAGCTTGGTTTTGGAACTCCAGTATTATTAAATACTACAAACTAGTATAAAACTCAAATTGCCTGTTAGTTCAACCTATCATTATAAGTTTGCGCTAATGGGCAATTTTTTATTTTTTTATTTAAAGTAAATGATCTGTTAGCTGTTGCTTAACAGAATCGGACCACTCTTGTTTAAGCATACTTAAGATAATGCTGTCACGTCGCAATGTACTTCCTAAAATAGGCATATGACTGCGCAAAACACCTTCGACGGTGCAACCAATACTTTTCATAGCAGCAATACTGACTATATTGGCGTTATCTGCTCTAAACTCAATCCGCTCCATGCCCAAAGTTTCGAAAGCAAATTGTAATAGTAAGAATTTACAATTTTTATTAAGTCCTGTACCTCTAAAATCCTTTCCGTACCAAGTGTATCCTATGCAGAGGGTTTTGTGAGCAAAGTTAATTTCATAAAAACGAGTGCTTCCTGCATACGTGCCCGTTTTTTTGTCGAAAACTATAAAAGGAAATTCGGTCTTTTTATTTCTACCTTCAACCGCAAGTTCAATATATCTTTGGAGATTTTCTTTTCCGTTGGCACGAATTAAGGAGAAGTACCACGTTTCAGGCTCATTGATTGAAAACGGCAAAAGATGCGTTAAATCTGTCTGCAAAAGCGGACGAAGCAAAACGAATTCGTTTTCTAAAACTAAATCTGGGAAAGCGTCAAAATTTACCTGCATCAGTGACCAAATTGTTAAAAGTAAAAAACGATATTCTACACTTGTTCATCTAAGACTATTCGTCTTCGAACATTTCGTCATAGCGCGCCGGAACTTGAGGATCATACAACGGACATTTGAATTCTTCCATTATACCTACTAATGTATCCATTGTTTTTCCTTGGGTACCGTAACAATCGATTTGTATACTTTGAGAAGTTGTTCGTACGTGGAAAGCACCTAATCCATTACTGTTTTTCCAGCTGCTATCGTCTACTTTTTCCCATTTAGAAAAAACACTTCCTATCCTATTTAAAATCACTTGAACAGGAAGTTCCTCTAGTCCTTGAACTGTTGGTTCAACCTCTAGCGCTTCGTAGACCTCTTGGTGATTTAAGTACACCTCATCTACGTATTTCCAAAATAGTAATTCGTACATAATTTTTTATTTTTGATAACTATAGTAAACCAAATGGTGTACTCATTTAGGCCTAGCCCTGATAGTAATGAAAATCCTTTTATGATGGTCCCGATCACTATTGGGACCATCATAAAAGATTGTAATGAATAGCAGGATTAGCTCCTAGAAAAATTAATAGGTGAATGTTCCGTATTCACTTGTAATCGTCAATTTTTTATTGGTTGCAGCTTCTACTCTACCTAATACACGAGCATCTACATTAAAGGATTTGGAAATGGCAATGATATCCTGTGCCACAGCCTCAGGGACATACAGCTCCATACGATGTCCGCAGTTGAATACTTGATACATCTCTTTCCAATCTGTTTTTGACTGCTCTTGAATAAGTTGAAACAAAGGCGGAACCGGAAATAAATTATCTTTGATAATGTGTAAATTTTCGACAAAATGCAAAATTTTAGTTTGTGCTCCACCACTACAGTGAACCATTCCGTGCACCTCGCTTGAAGTATATTTGTCTAAAATTTTCTTGATAATTGGCGCATATGTTCTGGTAGGCGAAAGCACTAATTGCCCTGCATCGATTGGAGAATTAGCAACGGCATCTGTCAATTTTACTTGACCGGAATAGATTAGCTCTTCGGGTACTGCAGCATCATAAGTCGCTTGACCAAAAGATTCTAAACCTACGATGACATCACCTGCTTGAATATTAGCATTATCGATTACTTTTGAACGCTTCATACGCGCTGTAACGGTCGAGTCTACAATAATTGTTCTCACAATATCACCCACATCTGCTGTTTCGCCACCTGTAGAGTGTATGGTCACGCCAAATGAGGCTAACTCTTTTATTAATTCCTCGGTACCATTAATAATGGCCGAAATAACCTCAGCAGTTATTAAATTTTTGTTTCTACCAATAGTGGAAGAAAGCAAAATATTATCGGTTGCTCCAACACATAGTAAGTCATCAATATTCATGATCAATGCATCTTGAGCTATTCCTTTCCAAACTGAAATATCACCTGTTTCTTTCCAGTACATGTAAGCAAGAGATGATTTTGTTCCTGCTCCATCAGCATGCATGATCAAGCAATAATCCTCATCCTGAGTTAAATAATCAGGGACAATTTTACAAAATGCTTGGGGAAACAATCCTTTATCTATGTTTTTAATGGCATTATGCACATCCTCTTTGGATGCCGAAACACCTCGCTGTGCATATCTTTTAGAAGTATCTGAACTCATGAAATTATTTGTGTTGTGTGTGAGCAAAGATAATTATTTTTTCGAGTATAGAAGCCCTAGAAAAGAACTGTTTCTGCTCTAAAAAGCATTTTAAGTTATGGTTTTCTTGACCAATTTGAAATGTTTTTACCTTCAATCGTTGGTATGTGATCCTATAAAGCAGAGAAGTGCACAACCATATAATCCTAAACTAAAAAAATACCGAATCACGAGCGACCGGTATTTTTTATTCATTGAAATCGTTTAAATATTATATAAAGCACTATGGAATAGCGCTAAAACATGTTTTTATTCCCAATCAGGCATAAAAAAACCCGTAAACAAAACTTCTCTCCTGAGTGATGTAATGCTCGTGGGAACCACTTCCATTTTTGTGATGTATTTTTCAGAAGCACCATCGTTAGAGGTGTTTACAAAAATGACTTCGGCTTCATTAGGAGCGTACCGTACGTCTAAATCATTTGTTCCTGCAACTTTATCTGTAGATACTTGTGTACTAAAACCGGTAAGCAAATTAAATTCAAAAATTTGCATATCTAGTTGTCTGTAATTTGGATTTTCATAACCAGAAACATCTGCTGTATACAATAATTTTGTCCCCGTAACTGATAAGTTCAATGCCCCTACCGCTCCATTTTGACCTGATAAAACGTACGACAACACAGCTCCAGAAGGGCTTATAATGTAAATTTCGCAATTATACCCCTGGCTATCATTTACTTTTATTGCAATTTTAGAGCCATCATTGCTCCAGTCACATTCAGATATAAACTTACCATTAGGCGTTTGAAATATTTTCCTAAGTCCGCTACCTGAGCTATTAATTTCGTATAGTTTATCAAAATTAGGATAGATAATTTTGTCTCCAGAAGCATTCCATGAAAAGCCAACAAAATCAGGATTGAATCCTGCGATAGGAATTGAATTCGTAACTTTTATTTTATCCGATCCATCGGCATTCATCGTATAAATATGATTTTGAGCACCATTGGACTGAATATATGCAATTTTACCAGATTGAATATTTTTTCTAGGTCTCCAACTATTATTTTCAGAACTCGTGATTTGATACGTGTTTTTATCACTATCAGCAGCGAATATCACATTATTTGCATTCATTTTTTTGACCATTAAGTAGCGGGTATTAGGAAACAAAACTGTTGAAAATGTGTAAACTGGACTCAATATTGCCGTACTTTTGCCATCAGTAGCTGAAACCTGCCAAAAGTATTTGGTACCAAATAACAAATTGGTTAGTTCTAATTCCTTGACCTTAACATCCGAAAAAACAGCTACAAAATTGTTTTTATCATTGCGAACACTTAGTTCGTATGTGAGTGCGTCGTCATTTACATCTGTTGTATTCCATTGTAATTTTGTTGTCAAACTTTGACCAGTAGCATTGTCTAATGGTGCTACTGCAATTGGTGCTGTTGGTGCAACATTTACTCCGTTGTTTTTAGATAACTCAAATACTACTTCACTATTTAGCTCCTTATTTACAGTTACTGACTCAAACTTTGTTAAGTAAGCATCTTTTTGAGCTTGAAGGGCGTACTCGCCAACTTTTACATTATTTATTGTGAATTTTCCCTCGGCATCAGTAAAAACAATACTTGAGGTAGGGCTCGAAAACACCTTAACATTCTCTAATGGCGTAAATGCGTCGCTTGAAACAACTTTTCCTGAAATAGAACCATAAACGTCAGTACTGCCATCTATTTTATCTTCACTGCATCCAAAAAAAAGTGATAGACTGATCAGAAAAAATATAATTTTAAAGTGTTTCATCTGTATTTAAATTTAATTAGTGATGATCGTATTTAGTAGCTACTTTTTATTTTTTTTGCCAAAATAAAAATTAAGCCCAATTCCAAATTTATAATAGTTGTCACCTCGCTGCCCAACCTTTGCGTCATCGAGATTATCACTAAAGTTAACGTTGTATTCTGCAAATGCTTTTATTCCAATGTTATTTGAAACTAAATATTCTATGCCAGTTCCAAATTGTGTCTTTCCGTAAATTATCGATAAATCATTAGGCGCACCAATTCCAAAACCGCCATAAACAAAGGGTGTAAATGAATCTCTTGGAAGAATAATCCATTCTGTATTTAAGTCAAAGGAAACAAAACCGGCGTCTAATTTATTTTCATTGGCTAACTTGAAAACACTTCCTGAAGCTGCGATAGCAAGACTTGACGTAACAAATCGTTTTATTGCTACTTTACCAAATGGTCGTGCTAAAGGATTTGAATAATCGCCATCCATTAGCGTCGCTCCTCCACTAATTTCAATACCAGTTTTGGATCTTTTAATTTGAAAATCTCTATTGTATATTTTTGATCCATCAGCTGTTTCATTTTCCTTTTTGTAAGCTGCTAATAATGCATCTACCTCTACCTTTGGATCGTCTGTTTCTAAAATACCGTCCTTTATACCTTCTAAAACGATCGATTGTACTGCTTTTTCGATAGCTTCTGTGACCGCCATCTGAATTGGTTCATTAGTTGTATATCCAGTCTCTACCTCTAAAAGTCTTTTAAAATTAACATACCTAAAAAGGCTTTGATCAACAGCTTGAGACAAAATAGTTTTAGAAACATAAACCGAATTAAGAATTTTACCATTGGAAGTAGAAACCATTCTTAAATAAACAGTCACCCGATCTTGTCTGTATTTTACTGATCCCCCTGCTCCAAAATAACGTGCTCCAAACCCACCAGTAATGATATTAGAATCATATGAAATAATACCACCTTCTAATAAAACTCCTGCATACAATAAAGGAGTTAACTGAGGCTCATTAGGATCAGTGTTTTTTATATATTCTTGCCGCGTAGAGCGAATTAGGTTACGTTCCTGAAGTAAGTTACCAATATTCTCTCTTTCGATGGGGATAAACCATTTTGAATCTTCAAGGGCTTTTAATAATATTGAAGTCGCTCCTTGCGTAACCGCGGTACTAAAACTACTCCCGTTTTCTAATGGCTTGTATTGCCCTGTCTGATCTCTAAACTTGTAAACTCCAACCACTACTTGTTGCTTTGGTGAAGGTAAATTTTTGAGCAATGAAGTGGCAGGCGTACCCTCGCCTATGATCGCTTTTTCAACTCCTGTGGGTTGATTATAAAAAGCGGTACAGCCAGACGCTAGAAACAATAAAACTAAGGCAACGTAGTTATAAATTTTCATGCTATTTGTTTGGGATGATTATTTGAGTTTGTTCACCAGTTTTAGTATCAAGGATATTTAATGACAAACCATCGGCGGTAGGGTAAATATCGATAGAGTAACTTCCAAAAGTGTAAGATCCCTGAGCTAATCCATCAGTTCCAAATTGTTGTCTGTATAGTAAACTGGAAATCTGGCTCAACAATTGTGCATCTAAACTTTCTTTAAATCGTTGTAATTCTGTTTTTTCAGTTTCTGAGGCTATTTTTTCGGTATATTTATTTTGGTTCTCTGCGCTGCTCATTAACCATTGGTAATTAAACGTATCTCCTCCAAATGCTGGATTTACAGGCTTGTAAACTAGTGCCTGTGCTTGTACTACTCCAGATATTAATAAGATACTAAATACAATATAGTGTTGCTTTTTCATAATCGTACAATTTAATATTGAATAAAATAGGCGCTTTGTTTTTCTTTTTCTTTAAAATAATAATAGGAAACTTTCACTGCTTCTTCGGCTACAGCCTCTAAAAATTCGTCATCAGGTCTTGCTAAAAATTCGTAAATAACTTCATTATTTATTTCGATACTTATTTTAGTGTTTCGGCCAAAACTAAGTTCCTCTACTAATGTTACTATTTCGTTTCCGTTAATATTTATATCATTGTATTTGTAATAGTACTTATCATAAAAATCTTTCCCAATTCTTGTTTTGGTATTATCCGTAATGATGCCTCTCAGTATGAAGCTGTCATCTGGCAGAAATTCTGCGGCTTCTACTTTTTTTTTTCGCTGTTTAATTCGATTCTCTCCTTACTTATCACTTGCTTCTCTTCATTAAAAAAAATCAACATTATAATAACTTGCACCTCAACATCACTATTTACTTGAGTAGTCGATAATTTAATCTTTTCATAAGGTTGTAAAGTAAAAACCCCTTCTTGCTTATTATTTGACTGATTACCGCTGGCATCTTTGCTGTTTTTTATAACCGACAATTGATAAGAGGCACTTTTAGTAATCCCAGTCTTGTTCTCGGCGGTACCAACGACTTTAATAATGTCCTCCATTTTCTCGATTTCAATTTTAGCTTTGATCTCATCTTGAGGCACACTTTTTTGTCCGTAAAAAAAAGTTCCAAACAACAAAAACGTAAACATTATAAATCTGTTTTTTTTTTGCATCTTAGTTCAGTTTATTTAAAATAATAACTGAAGTTCCATTTCCTTTCTGATTCACTTTCATGTCTTTTGAAATAGAATTGGATCCGATACTTTTTATGTTTTGATTATTACCATTTTGACTCATTTGCGAATTAATTTCATAATTAGAATGATACGAATAATCGTTAATAGAGTTACTATTTCCATTTTGATAAATGACAGCTTTAATTTTTTCTGCATTTTTCACTAATACAAAGTCATTATTTTCTCCAGTCTGATTTACAGAGATTGTTGTAAATTTTGACTTCACATCAATACTACTTGTGTTGTAGTTACCAATTTGTTGAATTAAAATTTCAGACTTGTAACTTGAATTGATTACATCTTTGTTTTTTGAACTACTATTTGTCGCAGAAACTTCATTTAAAGCCATTTCTTTAAAATCAAAAAAGGAAGAACTATATTTTTCAACATAAACTTGTTTATTAATGCTTTGCGAAAAAAGATAGGGAGTAAAACACAGAAAAATTACGATATTTATGAGATATGTCTTTTTCATTTTGTTTTGTTTTTAAATTAAAAAGATGAGATAGTATACTGTGTAACTACCTCATCTTTATGCATTCATCTAGAGAAAATTACATTCCACTTTGAGTAATACTAATACTATTTGAATTCCCTAAAGAGAAACCTACAGCTTGATGACCCATTCCAGTTTGAGAAATTGTAGCATCATTACGATTACCTATTTGCATCGTGTTTTCTAGCAATTTAGTACCGTTTTGTGTTAATGTTGCAACGTTTCTATTTCCGTATTGGTAATGGTTTGAAACATTTCCATCGGCTACAGATGTACCTGACGGAGAAGTTTGCGTTTGATACGATTTGTTACCAATACCACCTTGACTAGCATAAGCTGTATTTCCGTCTCCAGTTTGAGTTTGCAGCGCTTTGTTGTTTTTGTGCGGAGAAACTGGTACTGCGACAGCAGCTACAGAAGCAAGTTGAGCAGCACTAAAAACTGATGGCGCCTGTGGTCTTTCATTTCCTGAAGTACCTTGATCTACAGTAGCAACGTTGT
>CAXBGV010000064.1:0-10987 GCA_963975235.1 uncultured Flavobacterium sp.
CAAAATTATTAAAATATGATTGCACTTGCAACCGAAGAATTAGAAAAATTAGAAAAAGTAACACGCCTTAATTTAATTAATTCGTGTACAGGATACAAGTCGGCAAATTTACTTGCTACCATATCAAAAGAAGGCATAACTAATGTAGCCATATTTAGTAGTGTAACACATTTGGGAAGTAGTCCTGCCATGATTGGATTTATTGTTCGCCCTACAACCGTGCCACGCGATACTTATAAAAACATAAAAGAGACAGGATATTTCACTATTAATCACATTACTAAAGACATAATAGCAGACGCACACCATACCTCGGCGAACTATGACGACACCGTATCTGAATTTGACAAAACTAATCTTGAAGCTGAATTTAAGGATGGAATAAATATCCCTTTTGTAAAAGGAAGTCCCGTACAATTGTATTGCAAATATTTGAATGAGTATTACATCAAGGAGAACAACACTATTCACATCATTGCCTCTATTGAAAAACTGTTTTATGATGAGAGTTTAAAGCATAAAGACGGTTGGCTACAGCTCGATAAAGGAAACGTTATTACATTAAATGGTCTTGATGGATATTGTCTACCGACATTAGTAGATCGTTTTGAGTATGCTAGGAAAGACAATCCGTCCAAATCGTTTTTTGAGTAAACCTCATATGATATTTATCATTATTTGAATTGATTTGTTTCTCCATCTTTGTCAACTATTTAATAGCAACAAAGATGACAAAAAACGATTCAGTACACAGTTTTCACATTCCGGTAATGGGATTAGCTTACACTATAGACTCTCCTATACTTGTGGTACAGTATGGAATTTCATCGGTAATTTCAATCGCTGATGATGAATTGATAGAAAAAATGAGGGTATTTTACAATCAAAAATTCAAATATTCATACCAAGAAATAACACAAAAAATAGACGACTACCGCGCAAAAAGAATCACCTCTTATTTAGACCTAGTTGACACTATTGTAAGAGAAAAATTTGAGCATTTCAAACTAGAATTGGCTGAGAACAGAACAGCATTAGAGCAATATTTAACTCTTTTGCCAATTAAATCGAAGCTATATCAACAGTTACAGCAGCGACTAAAAGAAGGTCTGCATATTGGCCAAAATTTTAAAAAATTTCTAGATCAAAATTTACAAGCTGGTGCGATCGATGTAAATATCATGACCAAACTAGATAAAGAAAACTTTGACAAAAATGTACCGTTGCCTATCGAGTTTAATGACGCACATGCTGCAGTTCGTGGATTTGCAAATAGTACTGTAGCATCCTCTTTAGTTTTATCTGCAGGAATGAATCCACGATTGTATTCCTACATCGAAAATTTTAACGAGTTCTACCCTGACGAATCCCACACAATTAAGAAAAAAATCACATTAAAAGTTAGCGACTTTAGATCAGCAATGATACAAGGGAATTTTTTAGCAAAAAAAGGGATTTGGGTTTCTGAATACCGAATTGAGTCTGGATTGAACTGCGGTGGTCATGCATTTGCAACAGATGGTTATTTATTAGGTCCGATTTTAGAGGAGTTTAAACAGAAGAAATTCCAATTAATTCAAAGTTCCCATGAACTTATGATTAAAGCTTTAGCTCAAAAAGAACGCTTTGTACCAGACAAACCACTCCGTTTAAAAATAACTTTTCAAGGAGGAGTGGGAACTGCAATGGAGCACGATTTTTTGCTCAACAATTATGAATTAGATTCGGTTGGCTGGGGTTCTCCGTTTTTATTGGTTCCAGAAGCAACATCTGTAGATCAAGAGACACGAAATTTATTGGCCAAAGCCAAAGAGGAAGATTTGTACTTAAGTCAAATTTCACCTCTTGGCGTACCTTTTAACACTATAAAAGGAACATCGAATGAAATTTTAAAACAAAAAAGAATCCAAGAAAGCAAAGCAGGAAGTTCCTGTCCTAAAAAATTCCTAGCACTTAATAAAGATGCTAGCGGAAATACTATTTGTACAGCTTCAAAAAAATACCAAGACATAAAGCTACAAGAGCTAGAAACTAAAAAAACAACATTAGCCACTACTGCTTATGAGCAAGCAAAAGATCGTATTACTGAAAAAGCTTGCTTGTGTGTTGGTTTGGCCAATGCTTCATATTTAGAGAATAACATTAAGATAAAAGGACAAGATCAGGGAGTCGTTATTTGTCCTGGTCCTAATATTGCTTATTTTGACAAAGAATTAAGTCTTTCAGAAATGTGTCAGCATATCTACGGGAAAAGTTCCACCGTTCAATTGACTAATCGTTCTAATTTCTTGGTCAATGAACTAAAAATGTACGTTTCGTACTTAGATAACGAGATCACCAATACATTTGAAGAGCTTACAATTGCAAAAATAAAAAAATGGGATCTATTTAAAAAAAACTTAATAGACGGAATTCAGTACTACAAGAAGTTATTAAATACATCATTACATTTTGAACATCAAAAAGACGAGATCCTACTGCAATTAGAAAAATATCAATTAGAAATCCAACGGATTACTGTGCCCTCTTTGGGAGTTGTGTAAACTATAAAACCCATTGACTTGCACTAATAGTTTTAAGTCAATGGGTTTCATTTTTTATTAATGTACTGATTGTATTCCTTGTTTTAGTATTTGACCAAAGTCATACATATCTTCGAAAGAACAGTACAATGGAACAGGTGCTAATCGAATCACATTGGGTTCACGCCAATCTGTAATTACGCCATTTTTCATTAGATAATCAAATAAACTTCGACCTTCTCCATGCAAAAACACCGAAAGTTGACAGCCTCTTTCAGTTGGATCGGTCGGAGTTATAATTTCAAAAGTACTATCGACCTCTTTGTCTATTTCCTGTAACACAAATTCAAGATAAGAGGTAATCTTATTTCTTTTTTCGATTATCGCATCCATTCCTACCTCGTCAAACATCTCTACAGATGCTAAATAAGGAGCAAGAGACAGTATTGGTAAGTTACTTATTTGCCATCCTTCAGCTCCTTTAACGGCGTCAAATTGTGGTTCCATTTTAAAACGGCGTTCTTTGTTATGACCCCACCAACCGGCAAAACGCGGCAATGCAGCATTATGATGCTTTTCATGTATAAAACAACCCGATGCATTTCCTGGTCCTGAATTCATGTATTTATAGCTACACCAAGAGGCAAAATCAACATTCCAATCGTGTAATTCTAATTTTATATTCCCCGCGGCATGGGCAAGATCCCAACCAACGATAGCTCCAGCTTTATGGCCTGCAGCGGTGATAGTTTTCATATCAAAAACTTGACCGGTATAATAATTAACACCTCCTATGAGCACTAAAGCTAGCTCCTCTCCTACTTCATCAATTTTAGCCAAAACATCTTCGAGACGAATATTGTGCTCGCCCTCTCTACGTTTTATTTCGACGATAGCCTCATTTGGAGCATATCCATGAAAATCTACCTGACTCTGAAACATATATTGGTCAGATGGAAATGCTTTTTCCTCACAAATAATTTTATAACGCGTTTTTGTTGGTCGATAAAATGAAACCATAAGTAAATGTAGGTTTACTGTTAAGGTATTCATGACTGTAACTTCAGTTGGTAAGGCTCCAACTATTTTACTCAAAGGTGCTGCAAAACGCTCGTGATAATCCCACCAAGGTTTATCGGCATAGAAATGGCCTTCGACAGCAAGATTTGCCCAATCATTCATCACCTCATCAATATACGATTTGGTACGTTTAGGTTGTAATCCAAGTGAATTACCAGTAAAGTAAATTACTTGTTTGTCATTCACTTTAGGAAAATGGAATTCAGAGCGGTATTTATTTAAATCATCTTGTGCATCAAGCTCTTGAGCATAAGATCTAGTATTTTGAAACTGCATAATTTAATTTTTGTGTTGTAAAAATAACAATTAAAAATGGGCTAGCAAATGTGAACTTCAGCCTTTAACACAATCTGTTTTTTACTTTGCAAGTTAATTGTAATCCTATTAGATACTCAAATACTTCGATTTGGTACATGCGACTACTTTAGGAGCGACTGATTGCTTTACTAGCTACCTATCTGTAGTATATCAAGCAAATAATAATATAGCTTATACCGCAGCAAATATCAATAAATGACATAAGACATAGTCCGTGCGCCACGACGAACGTGCACAAATTCAAAAAAGTAAAAGATAAAAAAAAAACCTCGCCATTCCTGACGAGATTCATTTAGTGAATTAACCTTATATTTTATTAGATGATAAGCATAGCATCACCGTAAGAATAGAATTTGTAAGACTCTTTAATTGCTTCTTCGTATGCTTTTTTCATTAAATCGTGTCCACAAAAAGCAGATACCATCATTAACAAAGTCGATTTTGGTGTATGAAAATTGGTAATCATACATGTTGGAATCGTAAAATCATGAGGAGGGAAAACAAATTTGTTTGTCCAACCATCGAAAGGGTTTAAAGTGTTTTGTGACGATACAGAACTTTCAACGGCGCGCATAGATGTTGTTCCTACTGTACAAATGCGTTTTTTCTTTGCTTTTGCAGCATTAACTATATCACAAGCTTCTTGAGTAATTTTTAGTTCCTCAGAATCCATTTTATGTTTTGATAAATCCTCTACTTCAACTGGATTAAAAGTTCCTAAACCTACGTGAAGAGTCACCTCAGCAAATTTAATTCCTTTGATCTCCAGCCTCTTTAATAAATGTTTCGAGAAGTGTAATCCTGCAGTAGGAGCTGCAACAGCACCTTCTTCTTTAGCATAAATAGTTTGGTAACGGTCTGCATCTTCAGGAGTTACATCTCTACTTATGTATTTAGGTATTGGAGTTTCACCCAATTCCGTTAGTTTTTTTCTAAACTCTTCGTATGATCCGTCGTATAAGAAACGTAGGGTTCTTCCACGAGAGGTGGTGTTATCGATAACCTCAGCTACTAATGAGTCATCATCACCAAAGTATAATTTATTACCAATACGTATTTTACGAGCTGGATCTACTAATACATCCCAAAGGCGTTGCTCTGCGTTAAGTTCTCTTAACAAGAAAACTTCGATTCTAGCACCTGTTTTTTCTTTGTTTCCGTATAAACGGGCAGGAAAAACTTTAGTATTGTTTAGGATCAAAACATCACCATCATCAAAATAGTCTATAACGTCTTTGAATAATTTATGTTCAATTGTTTGTTTTTTGCGATCAATAACCATTAAACGCGCTTCATCTCTGTTCTCAGATGGGTACTCGGCTAAAAGTTCTTTCGGTAGATCAAATTGAAAATGTGATAATTTCATCTGTAATTTTTTGTTTAAGTTTAAAGTTTCAGGTTTCTAATGAGTTACCTAAACTAAGCGGATGCAAATATACGACTGTGCGATAGGCGATGTCAAGTGTTTTGCTATTTAATTTGTATTTATTATTTCAAGCTAGCTTTTATACTAGTGAATCTACCCGCAAACGTTGATAATTAAGAAATAATTTCAGAAACTTTATATCCCAATTTTTCCATATCTGTCCAGAAATCAGGATATGACTTAGAGACCACATTTGCATCGGCGATAATGATCGGTACTTTTAATGCTAGTGGAGCAAAAGCCATTGCCATTCTGTGATCATTATAAGTAGCTATTTTAACATTAGAATTGATGGTAGCATTTGCTTCAAGCGTAAGTGAATCATTAGTTACCGTGATATTTGCACCAAGTTTCGTGAGCTCAATTCTTAGAGCCTCTAGCCTATCTGTTTCTTTAATCTTAAGGGTATGTAAACCGGTTAGGTGACAACCTATGCCCAATCCTAAACAAGTTACCACAATTGTCTGGGCAATATCTGGAGTATTATTTAAATCTAATACTAAATTTTCAGGTTTAAAAGTACAATCCTTAATTAAAATCAAGGAATTGTTTTCGAAACGAGAGATGACTCCCATTTGGTTGTAGATGTCAACTAAAGCCGAGTCGCCTTGTAAACTGTCTTTTTTATAACTCGTTAAGGTGATAGATGCTGTCTTTGATAAAGCCACCAAACTAAAGAAATAGCTGGCAGAGCTCCAGTCTGACTCTACAGTCATTACCTTTGAGACAACTTGCTGTTGCGGTTTAACTATAATTTCATTTCCTAAGTCAGCAAGCAATGAAAGCGTCATTTTAATATATGGGACAGAAGTTATTTCGCCTTCGAGTGTTAATTCTATTCCGTTTTCTAGCTTTGGAGCTACTAACAATAATGCTGATATATATTGACTACTAACATTAGCAGCCATTGTCACTTTTGAATTTAAAATTTTTTGACCCTTAATCTGAATGGGAGGATACCCAGCCGTCTTTAAGTAAGAAATTTGCCCTCCAAGTTGTTCCAAAGCTTCGACTAGAATTTTCACTGGACGTTCTTGCATCCTACTCGAACCCGTTAGTGTCACAACTCTATCCTGCTGAACTGCAAAATAAGCAGTCAAAAACCGCATTGCGGTTCCTGCGTGATGTATATCGATTAATTCTTCGGTACCAGATAAGGCCATCTGCATTACTTCACTGTCATCTGAGTTAGAGGTATTAGCTAGCGTAATATTAGGAAACAGTGCTTGTATCAATAACAAGCGATTTGTTTCACTTTTTGAGCCAGTTACTGCTATATCAGCCTGTAAGTCAGCAACGGATGTTTGTAACATTAAATTCATAGGAAAAAGATTGATGAGCGGTATGTGGTAAATTTATCTGAAAAATAAATATTTACCAAAAGCTTTCGTCAGTTATAACATTATTTTAGTTTCTCGTTGTTTTTATGACGATACTTATCTCTCAATGATTTTAAATCCATTTTTTTATCAAAAGCTGCTTGAAGATCAATACCTGTTTGATTGGCGAGACACAAAACTACAAAAACAACATCGGCTAGCTCCTCGCCTAAATCTTTATTTTTATCGCTCTCTTTTTCCGATTGTTCACCGTAACGACGCGCTATAATGCGAGCTACTTCACCAACTTCCTCGGTAAGTTGCGCCATATTGGTTAGTTCGTTAAAATAACGAACACCATGTTCCTTGATCCAGTTATCGACTTCTAGTTGGGAATGTTTTAAATTCATTTTTACAATCTTTTAAGTACTATTTTTTCCTTTTGGGCTTTAACTAAACTTGTATAAAAATCCTTTAGCATTTGATAATTTTCTGGAAACACCATTGCATCGTTGGATTCAAATTGAACTACAACAGTAATCATATTTTCTCTTCTCTCCAAAGCATATTTAAAAAGAAAGGAGCCGTCAGCCGTAGACAAATTTAATCCTTTTGGCATTGATTCTACTTCATATCCGTTAGGAATTTCAAGCTTAATAAAATATTTTTTGACAACCGGATAAGCAAAATAAACTGGTGTCTGTCTTTTCTCACTTGTAAATGGATTTCTATTTATGCCAAAAAATACCATTGGGTTGATAAACATTTTACCATTTATGACTTCACTATGATTAGTAGAGGTAAAGTTAAAACTTTCTTCTACCGGATCCACTAAATTAAAACTCTTGTTTGACACAGAGTAATTACTTATCACAATGCCGTTAAAAGAATTTTCTAGTTTTTCAATATAGCTATCAGTACTCATTCCTGCATACTGATCTCTGAACTTATAAGCTTCATAATTTGAAATTCTGCTTTTCAAATCTCCATAAATTTCTCCACTATCATTAACGCTTGCCTTCAAGCTATACACATCTACTGATGGATCAATTGGAACTAGATTTACTTCGACAGAAGTCCCGTCTGATTTTATTAAGCGTCCTTTCCAATTTAGAGTGTTAAATGGCAGTATATTTTCAGTTGTAAACTTATGTGTTGCATCTAACAATATCTGCTTTCCTTCAATTTCAGCCATTGCAACCACATAGTTAAAATTAGTCCTGCTGGGATATACGGGGATTCCGTGCTCAAGCGTGCTAACCAAAACTGGATCAGATTGAATACCTGCGAATCTGAGCATCGTTATTAAAATAAAATTAATTTCAGCAACATTACCTGTCCGGTCTTGATATGCTTTTACAACACCTTTATCCGCATAATAACCATATTCATTATTCCAATTCATCTTATCTTGAACAAACTTGAAAATCAACTTCAATCTTTCCTCTTTGGACTCAATGTCCCGAAGCAGGGCACTCACATCATTTAAAACATAATTTTTTTCAAGTAATTGAGTCCCAAAAGCTTTGTTTTCAAAAATACTTTTAGCCACAGCTTCCCAAGTTACCGCGTAATCTTTTACATCAGCGTCTGGAAATCGTGTCCTTTCCAATTCATTATGTATTGAAGCTGCATAGTTTTTAAAATTGTCAACAAATTCCTCCTCTACTATAGCAGTTACTTCCTTAGCAATATAACTACTGTTTATCTGATTGTATCTCATTATTTGACTTTGATGAACTTCATTTTCAAAAGTTGAGGAACCATTTACAATTTTTTCGTCAGATTGCACCTTGACATAACCTATAAGAATAGACTTGTAAATATAAAATTCTGGGATTTCCGTTTTATATTCAGCATAATTCACCGGTATAGAATACTGAAAATTAAAGACAGGTAGTTTAACCAAATTTTCAGTTTGTAAAACATAACTAAACTCAACAACAGAACCTACCTTTACATTAGGCATAGAAATAGATGCTTTCTTCCAGTTATCATTGGTTTTTATACTAAAATTACCTTCATTACCGAGTTTAGTTTTGGTAATAGCACCTAATTCTAAATTATAAGTTACTGCATTATTAAATCTAACTTTCTCGTCATCCAAATTTTCGTATCCAACGTAATAAGGAATTTCGAAATTTGCCCAATTAAGACCTTCTTTTTTGTAAATTTTGATACGATATACTACCTCATTATTTAACAAAAACCCTTTTTTACGGTCGTAAGAAAAAAACACTCTACTTTTTTTATACAAGATTGAAGCGGCAGCAGAAGTATCAGAAGGATGCTGCTTTTCTTCCAACTCGGCAATAGTAACTTTCCCTAATTTAATTTCCTGACCATTTGATTTACAGCACACCCAAAGTAGAAGCAACAGAGCAATTTTAAACTTCATATTTTATATTTTTCTCAAAACAATTTTTTCATTTTGCTTTTTAGTTATTGTTTGGTAGTAATTTTTAAGGGCTTCGTAATGATCCGCAGGGATTATGGTAGTATTCATTTGACTAATAATCATGATCTGAATTGTATTACCTGCAATACTCGACATGCACTTAAAACTAGCAAAACTATTATCCATGACTATATTGATTGCGTCTGGTATTTTTTCAACTTCATATCCATCAGGAATAGTAATGTTAATAACATATTTATCCATAAATGGAAAACCAAAATCAACTGGATACAGTCGGTTCTCCTGTCTAAACGGGTTTTGGGAGCTAGCGAAAGACAGCAAAGGTTTTATGTAGATAGTGTTACCAATAATCTCACTGAAATTACTTCCAGTAAAACTAATTGTTTCTACTAGAGGCATTAGTAACTCTTTTTCATTTGTCCTCTTATAGTCTTGAATTTCTATTTTATTGTTATCATTTTCTAGTTTTTCAATGTATGCCTCTTCTTTAATGTTTCTGATTGCATTTCTAGAAAGCATGGCATTATAATTGTCTTGTTGACGTCTATATTTTCCAGAGACTATTCCTTTTTCATTGATTGCATAAGACATCGTAGTAAGATCATTAGATAAATTGGAGGGCATCAAATCGATTGCATCAGAAGATCCATCTTTTCGAATCAATCTTCCCAACCAATTCAAAGCTCTCAATGGGAGAATATTTGGAGTAGAGGAAGGATCTGAGCCGTCTAAAAGCATGTAAGTGTCCCCATTTTCAACTGCTGCAATAACGTAGTTAAAGGCTGTTGTATTAGGAAATCTTGGAATTCCATTTGACCTCGTGCTCACTAAAACTGGATTAGCATTAAAACCAGCATAGCGGAGCATTGCAGTTAGCATCAAATTTATCTCAGCAATATTTCCTGTTTTATCTTTATAAGCCTTTCTTACACCATCATTACAAGAGTACCCATAATAACCGTTCCATTTTACTACGCTTTTTACATAAGAGAATATTGCATTAATCTTAGCTTCTTTAGTAGTTAATCCATCTAAAATCGATTTTAAATCATCTTCAAAATAGCCTGTTTTATTAAGTTCTACTCCAAAATCTTCATAATCATAAATCGTTTTAACCACAGCAGCCCAATCAGTCGAATATGTTTTTGCCGTTTGATTGGGAAATTTAGTCATAGCTAACTCTTGTACTAAACTAACGGTATAATTATTTATATTACTCACATACGATTCGTCTTTCATTGCAGGCATATTTTCCGTTATGTAGGTTGTCTTATTCTCAACGTAATCTATCTTTTCATTCGAAAAAGTAGTACTTGTTGCATAACCAATACCATTGCGTTCAGTGGTTCTTTCTTTAGATGTTAGTGCTATATAATTTTGTCCCTTTTCGACAGCTATCTTTGGTGTGACAAACCCTTTCAGAGTAGAACTATAACTGAAATATTCGGGTACTATCATTCTATATTCTGAATAATTTACAGGAATACTAGTCTGAAATGCCCAATCTCTTGGGCTTTCTAGAATTGTTGATCTTATGATGTACGAAAATTCAATCACAGAGCCTTCTTTAACATTAGGCATTGTTATCTTTTTATTTCCCCAATATTTATTAATTACTTCATCAAATTCGCCATCACTTTTTAATTTAGATTTCTCAATTTTCCCATTAGCAAGATTATAAGTGTAAGCATTTGAAAAGAACACTTTTTCCTTTCCAACGTTACCAATGTAATAACGAATGTTCTTTGATGCCCAATCATAGCCTTCCTTTTTATAGATTTTTATCCGAGCTTTAACCGTTGTGACAATAAACCATCCTTCGTTTTGAGAGTATTCAAAAGTGACATCCCCTTTTTCAAAAAGAACTGCCGCAACAGCAGAGGAATCCTTAGGATGCATTTGT
>CAXBGV010000065.1:0-10976 GCA_963975235.1 uncultured Flavobacterium sp.
CTTGACGCAGGAAAATTACGTGTTGCAGAACCTAAGGGTGACGGATGGCAAGTAAACGAATGGGTAAAAAAAGCTGTAGTAATGTACTTTCCTATTCAAAAAATGGAAACGTGGGAAGCAGGAATTTTTGAGTACCATGACAAAATGCTTCTTAAAAAAGACTACGCTGAAAAAGGAGTTCGTGTAGTTCCAGGTGCATCAGCTCGATACGGATCTTTTATTTCAAGCGGTGTAATTATGATGCCAAGTTATGTAAACATAGGTGCTTATGTTGATGCAGGAACTATGGTTGATACATGGGCAACTGTTGGTAGCTGTGCTCAAATAGGAAAAGATGTTCACTTAAGCGGAGGTGTTGGTATTGGTGGCGTTTTAGAACCATTACAAGCAGCACCAGTTATTATTGAAGATGGTGCTTTTATTGGTTCTCGCTGTATTGTAGTTGAGGGAGTTCACGTAGGTAAAGAGGCTGTTCTTGGAGCAAACGTATGCTTGACTGCTTCAACAAAAATAATAGATGTAACAGGAGATACTCCAGTTGAAATGAAAGGTTTTGTACCCGCTCGTTCAGTAGTTATCCCAGGAAGTTATACTAAAAAGTTTGCTGCGGGTGAGTTTCAAGTTCCTTGTGCATTAATCATAGGTACGCGTAAGCCATCAACTGATTTAAAAACCTCATTGAACAATGCTTTACGTGAATACGACGTAGCAGTATAAATCATTTCAATAAAATTATCATGAATATTGGCTTTGAAGCAAAAAGAGTTTTTCACAATAAAACAGGTTTAGGCAATTACAGCCGTGACTTGATTCGTATTCTTAGCCAATATTCTGCTAATAACAAGTACTTCCTATACAATCCGAAGCAATCAAAGGAGAATTTTTTTACTACCAATGAAAGCAACGTATTTGAAAAGAAACCTAAAACTCCTTACTACAAGAAGTTCTATAACCTGTGGAGGCAAAAAGGTATAGTAGCCGATCTGATTCAAGACGAGATTACTCTTTTTCATGGTTTATCGGGAGAAATTCCAATGGGATTAAAACAAAAGAACATAAAAAGTATCGTGACTATTCATGATCTTATTTTTATGCATTACCCCGAGTTGTATTCCTTTTTTGATAGAAAAATACATTATTTTAAATTCAAAAAGGCGGCAACACATGCAGACAAAATTATTGCAATTAGCGAGCAGACAAAAACTGATATTGTACGATTTTTGAAGGTCGATCCTGCAAAAGTACAAGTTATATATCAAGGTTGCAATGCTGTTTTTAAAGAAGAATATAGTTCTGATGAAAAAACCGAAGTTACAAACCGCTACAAACTTCCAAAGGAATTTATTTTGAACGTAGGAACAATCGAAGAGCGAAAAAATGCACTTACAATTGTAAAAGCGATCAAAAATATTGACACAACCTTAGTTTTAGTAGGAAAAGAAACAAAATATAGTGCTGCAATAAAAACCTATATTGCACAAAACAACATTAGCCACAAAGTTATTTTTCTAAAAGGGCTAACTAGCAAAGATTTAGCTATAACCTATCAGCTGGCTACCGTATTTGTATATCCTTCTATTTTTGAAGGTTTTGGAATTCCAATTATCGAAGCATTATTCTCCAAAGTTCCTGTGATTACCAATAAATTTGGCGTTTTCCCAGAAGCAGGAGGACCTGATAGTATTTATATCGATCCAAGTAACGCTGCAGAATTAGAATCAGAAATCAAATTACTTTTGAACGATGCTAATTTGCGAACTACCATTTCTAAAAAAGGTTTTGAGTTTGTACAACAATTTAATGATGATGTAATTGCAGATCAAATGCTAACTATCTATGATAATTTAAGTTCAAATGACAGATAACTCAAAATATAGCATTTTAATAGATGTCGATCGTTTAAAATATCAGTTTACAGGAATGCATCAGTTTTGTTTACATTTGTATCAAAACATTACAAAAAATAAAAACTTCAATTTTTATTTCTACAAATACAAACAAACTCATCTACCGGAAAATCTAAAAACAATATCCATACATTGGTGGGACATATTCTTTTTGAATATAAATAAAAAGTATGACCTATGGCATACAACAAATCAGTTATCCAAGCGAATTCCTTCTAAACCTATAAAATTAGTATATACGATTCATGATCTGAATTTTTTGTATTCTAACAAAAGTAAGTGGAAAAAAGAGCGTTTATTAAGATCTATCCAAAAAAATTGTGATAGAGCTGATTACTTGACCTTCATCTCTAATTTTGCCTATTTAGATGCTAAAAAACATTTAGCAATCGAGACTAAAAAGTATCGAATTATATATAATGGGGTATCCGTAGAAAAATTTGAGCCTTTACTAAATGAGGAACTACTTTTTGATTTTAATAAAAAGTATTTATTCAGTTTGGGAGTTGTTGCCGAGAAAAAAAACATGCACACCTGCATACCACTATTAGTAAATAATGATTTTCACTTAGTTATTTCAGGCCAAATTTCCGATTTAAAATACCAAGAAAAAATTATTGAAACTGCAAAAATTTATAATGTCCTAAACAGAGTTTTATTTACAGGACCCGTTACTGATAAACAAAAATATTGGCTATATCAAAACTGTGAAGCTTTTGTATTTCCCTCTATTTCAGAAGGATTTGGACTTCCTCCAATCGAAGCTATGAGAGTGGGTAAACCAACTTTTTTATCTAATTTGACCAGCTTGCCCGAAGTAGGCGGAACAGCTGCCTATTACTTTGAAAATTTCGAACCAACCCATATGCAGAATGTATTAGAAAGTGGCTTGAAAGATTTTTACAACAATAAAAGAGCAGCTGAAAACATAAAATGGTCAGAACAATTTTCATGGGAGAAAGCAACTAATGAATATTGTGAGGTCTATGATGAAGTGATTAATTCATAAATTCTTTTCTAGGATAACACCCAGAGAATTACATTGCTTGTTTTTTTTAGATAAACTTTAGATATTTATCAGCTAATCATAAATAACAGGTTATCAGATCACAACTATTACTGCTGGTAATATTTATCATTTTTAGTACATATTAAAAGGAAAGAACAACTGTACTATAAAAATTTAAGTCTAAATTCACTGATAATTTATCTATACTTACTTTAAGATCATGAAAAACGAAAACTACATTTTATACTTTACTCATGGAAGCGATCAGTTTTTGAACGAAGCAGTTTTTGCATTACTGTCCTACTATGCTCATCATAAAGTAGATGAAAATAAAGTAGTTGTTTATACAGACAATATACCGTTTTTTAAAAATAAATTACCAAACAACATTGAATATATCGCCCTCGATAAACAAACTATCCAGAAATGGAAAGGCAAAATAAACTTTGTGCATCGTGCAAAAATAGAATTACTAAAAGACTTTGCGACCCGATTTTCAGGCAATGTGCTATATCTCGATAGTGATACCTACTTTAAGACAAATGTTTTAAGTTTATTTACAAATATCGAGAACAGAATACCGATAATGAGTATTAAGGAAGGTGCCATAGATTCAAGCCCTTTAAAAAACATGCGCGAATTTAATCGGTACTTTACAAAGAATAATCATCAATTATCTATTGATGGTAAAACATTCAAATTTAACAAAGATGTTCGTATGTATAATGCAGGAATTATAGGTGCAAATAGTCAAGAGAACGCTGTACTTTTTGACGATGCATTAACACTTACAGATACTATCTATCCTGAAAATCCAAATCATGTTGTAGAGCAATTTGCCTTCAGCTATTTATTCCAAACTAAAAGCGATAAAATTGTAGAGGCAGAACCACTAATTCACCACTACTGGTATTTTAAGGAATTTAGAGGTATTTTAGAACAGTTTTTCGAAAAGTATAAAAGTAAAAGTTTTGAAGAATTACTAGCACTTTATAGTAACATAGATCCTGAATATTTAGGAGCGGAAAAACTAAGATATAAAAATGCTTCATTTGTTGAAAAAATCCGAATTAAAATTACCACATTAAGAAAATGGAAAATTCGAGATTATCAGCTGTAAAACACATTTCATTTAGCTCTTGAAATAAAATATCAGTCCAATAACCTTTTAAGCCGAGACATCACTATTTTAGACATTGCAACTCATTTGTTTTAACGCACTTAACTGTAACGTAAAAAGCAGAAAATAATGACCAATAAAATCCTGCTATTCCATTCATGAAATTGCGATCGATAAAGTAGATCTTAAAAAATTCGAAATTAGATTTTAAAACGATGTGAAGCAAAGAATATTTTTTATTTTTTTCGGCTTTGCCTTTAGCGTATAAACTCGTGTATCGATTAAATTTTGCAAAATAATCTTCTAGAGATTCATAACTGTAGTGTAAAAAACTTCCGTTTAACTTTTCCTTCTTTCCAGCGGTTATTATACTTTCATGTACAGCTTCGGCGTTAAAATGACCCTTCGTTTTATCAAAAAAACGCAAGTAATATCGATTACTTTGGCTACCGTATTTAAATTTTTTATTCATAAAAACATGTTGTCCCTTTATAAAATAAGCAGTTACATTGTCTTTATTTGTTTGAAGCGCTTTAGGAATTGCTTGTATCAACTCTTCATTCAAAATTTCATCTGCATCTAAAGACAATACCCAATTATTAGTTGTCTTGGCGACTGCAAATTGTTTTTGGCTTCCGTATCCTTCAAATTTATTGTAAAAAACTCGTGCACCAAATCGTTCGCATATCGCGACAGTATTATCTTGACTTCCTGAGTCTACAACTACTATCTCATCAGCAAAGGTAAGTTTCGACAAACATTTCTCGATAATTCTCTCTTCGTTTAGTGTGATAATAACAACTGATATTTTTTGTGCCATGATTATAAAATAGTGTAAGGAGTTTAACTTGGTTTTCTGTCTTTATGTTTCCACCTTCTATGTGTCCACAAATAAAATTCTGGGGCGGCTAATATTTGTGCTTCAACATTCCTTAAAAAAGAATCTGTGATGTCATAATTGGATATTCCTTCTGTTTTTTCGGCCAAAACTACATATTCCGCTTCATAGTACCCTCTTTTCACTTTACTAACTTTTAAGTAGACTACAGCCATATCATACTTTTTAGAAAAATATTCGACCCCAGTATACACTGGAACATCAATTCCCATGAAAGTGCCCCAATATGTTTTTGGTTTAACCAAAGGAGATTGATCACTTACAAACCCATAAACCGCTTTTTTATCATTTAGAGCATTTTGATCAATTACATTTGAACTATCACGAGTATGAATTAAATGAGTGTTAAATTTAGATCTTATACTACGCACTAACCGATCAAAATAAACATTATTCACTTGTTTGTAAATACCGTAACCATCGTACTTAATTTTTGTATTCATGATGATAGCCCACTCATAACTAGCGTAGTGAGCTAACATCATAGCAACACTTTTATTCTGTTTTTCGAAATCCAAGTAGGTATCTAGATTTTTAAATACAAAACGCTTGTCCATTTCTTTCCTCGAAATAGACATGGTCTTCATCATTTCTAGAAACATATCACACATATGCTGGTATGCTTTTTTCTCAATTATCGATCGTTCTCCTTTAGATAAATGAGGTAATGCTAGCGCTATATTTTCACTTACAACTTTTCTTCTATATCTAGCGACATGAAAGATCAAAAAACAAACCATATCCGATAGCAAATACAGTATCCTAAATGGTAAAAGAGAAATGAATAAAATAAATGGATAAACTATTAGGAATAGGAGAAGTTGCATAGTTTTTTATTAAGCTAAAATAGTATTGATTTAATATCTTTGCAAATATAAACAATTACAATGCAAGAAGAAATCTTAAAAGCATACGAAGTCATTAAAGAAGGTGGTATAATCCTCTACCCTACTGATACGGTTTGGGGAATAGGCTGTGATGCTACTAATGCTGAAGCTGTCGCCAAAATATATAAATTAAAACAACGTGCCGAAACCCAAAGCATGATTGTTTTAATGAACGGTGAAAAGATGATGTACAATGTTTTCAAAGAAATACCCGAAGTGGCTTGGCAAATAATGGACTTATCAGAAAACCCAACAACATTGGTGCTTGACGGACCAAGAAACGTAGCTCCCAACTTAATTGCTCCTGATAAAACGCTAGGAATACGCATTGTAAAAGAGCCTTTTTGTTTCAAATTATTGGAGAGAATGAAAAAACCTCTTGTTTCCACCTCTGCCAATATATCCGGTCAACCGACTCCTAAAAGTTTTAAAGAAATAAGTCCCGAAATTATAAAGGGTGTAGACTATGTTGTAAATTTGCACAAGGATAAAATTGCTGGTAAACCATCAACGATTATCAAGTTAACCAGTGATTCGCAGGTAAAAGTAATTCGGAAATAGCTAATAATTGGAGATAGGAAATATAGGACCACAGATTCGCAGATTAAATTTTTTAATTTATGGAAGAGTATTTATATGCTGATGAAACTTATACGATAATTGGAATTCTATTTGAAGTTCATAAAACTTTAGGGAAAGGTTTCTCAGAAATAGTCTATAAAGATGCTTTAGAATTTGAATTTGGCATAAACAACATTCCATATGAGCGTGAAAAAGAGTATTCAGTGAACTATAAAAACACCATTTTAAAGCACCGATTTTATGCCGATTTTGTCCTTTTTAAATCTATAATTTTAGAAGTTAAAACTGTAGATTGTTTTAATAATAGCCATTATAATCAATGCTTAAATTATCTAAAAGTGTCAAATAATGAATTAGCATTGCTAGCAAACTTTAATTCTAATTCCTTAGAATACAAACGAATTATTCGCACAAAAAAATAAAAAATCTGCGCATCCGCGGTAGAAACATATGAATTACAAAGAAGCATTACATAATAAAATTTTCGAAGTCATTTCGCAAGCATCTCAAGAACTAAACGTAGACAGCTATGTTATAGGTGGTTTTGTAAGAGATTTGATTTTAAAAAGAGATTTTAAAAAAGACATCGATGTTGTTGCAGTAGGCAGCGGCATCGAATTGGCATTAAAAGTATCTAAATTACTTCCTGAAAAACCTAAAGTACAAGTTTTTAAAAACTACGGTACGGCTATGCTTCGTTTTGAAGATACGGAAATTGAATTTGTTGGTGCTCGTAAAGAGTCCTACCACTTTGAAAGCCGAAATCCAGTGGTTGAAGATGGTACACTTCAGGATGATCAAGACCGTCGTGATTTCACCATAAATGCCTTGGCAATATCCTTGAACAAAAATAATTATGGTGAACTACTAGATCCTTTTGACGGATTGAAAGATATCGAAAAAAAGATCTTAAAAACACCTCTTGACCCTGATATCACCTACTCCGATGACCCGCTTCGCATGATGCGTGCCATACGTTTTGCTAATCAACTGAATTTTGAAATCGAACCCAATTCACTACAATCCATCACCAAAAATGCTGAACGTATTAAAATTATTTCAGGAGAACGTATTGTAGATGAATTGAATAAAATACTTTCGACTAATAAACCTTCAACTGGTTTTTTACTACTATACAAAACAGGACTTCTCGACATTCTTTTACCGGAGTTAACTGCATTAAATAATGTAGAGGAAATTGAAGGCCAAACACACAAAAATAATTTTTATCATACTCTTGAAGTAGTTGATAATATATGTCCAAATACGGATGACGTTTGGTTGCGATGGTCGGCTTTATTACACGATATTGGAAAAGCACCAACAAAACGTTTTAACAAAAAGCAAGGATGGACTTTTCATGGACATGAATTTTTGGGTGGAAAAATGGTGAAAAAAATATTCGAACGTTTGCACATGCCGCTGAACCATAAAATGAAATTTGTTCAAAAAATGGTCATCATGAGTTCGCGACCTATTGTTTTATCGCAAGAAACCGTAACCGACTCGGCCGTGAGACGTTTGGTATTTGATGCGGGAGAAGATGTAGAAAATTTGATGACGCTTTGCGAGGCTGATATCACCACTAAAAATCCATCAAAATTCAAAAAATACCACAATAACTTTATTATTGTTCGAAAGAAAATCGTTGAAGTTGAAGAGCGAGATCAGGTACGTAATTTTCAGCCTCCTATTACTGGAGAAGAAATTATGGAGCTATACAACCTAAAACCTTGTAGAGAAATTGGGGTACTCAAGGAAGCCATCAAAGAAGCTATTTTAGAAGGCGAAATTCCAAATGAATATCAGGCTGCTTACGATTTTATGCAAGTGCGAGCAAAGAAGTTAGGATTAATTAAAGTTTAACTTTTGTGCATTTTATTTCTCATCTTAAAATAAATAATTTTACATAAAAATACTCCCAGTGAAAAAATACTTTTCAAAATCAGCACAAATTGCTTTAGTCTTAGTTTATCTAGTGATTTTTGCGGGTGCATTCGTTAGACTAACTGGTTCCGGAATGGGTTGTCCTGATTGGCCAAAATGCTTTGGATACTACATTCCTCCTACAGAGCAAAGTGAACTTTTGTTTGCTTCTGGTAAAGAATATGATAAAGGGCAGGTTATTATTAAAGAGGAGTCCCTTTTAGTTGCGAAAACTGATTTCGTATCAGCATCAAATTTTGATGAAGCAAATTGGGAAAAATACACCAAACATGACTATGCTATTTTTAATCCTATTCATACTTGGGTTGAATACATCAATCGTTTATTGGGTGCATTAGCCGGGATTGCTTGCGTGATTACCTTTGGTTTATCTTTTGGATATTGGAAAGAGAATAAAAAAATCATCATGCTAACTTTCTTAATATGTGCCTTAATGGGTTTCCAAGCGTGGTTAGGAAAAACAGTAGTTGATTCTGTTTTAAATCCTTTTAAAATTACAACTCACATGTTAGCAGCATTACTAATAGTAGCATTACAATTAATCGTGATTTACAGAGTAAAGCGCAACGAAAACAATGTTGTTTTTAACAAAAAATTCAATTTAATATTAATTGGATCTTTACTATTAACTCTTATTCAAATTGTTTTAGGAACGAGCGTAAGAGAACATGTAGATAGAATATCCGAAACAGGTGCGCCAGAAATTATGTGGCTGCAAATCCCGACACTAGTATTTTATATTCATCGTTCTTTTTCGATAATTGTACTTTTAACAAACCTATATTTATTCTCTTTAAACCGAAAATTAATACTAGGATTTAGTAAATTAAATTGGGTAATCTTTATACTGGGAATCGAAATCTTATCAGGAATAAGTATGTACTATTTTGATTTTCCTTTTGGAACACAAACGATACATGTAGTGCTAGCCACCATTTTATTCGGAATTCAATTTTATTTAGTTTTAGAATCTAAAACTAAAAAAGTACTTTTATAACCTATTTATACAACTGACTATATTGTCGCATTTCCTCGTTCATTAACTTAAAATGTCAAAACTTGCCGCTCAAGATAAATTTCTTGACTTATCCGATTATGGTAGATCCTTTGGAACCATGCTCGCTAATCTATTAAAAAACACTCGTTTTACACCAATCCATGTCACGCTTCTTTTTGGGGTATCTGGTTTACTTGCCATTTACTGCATTTTAGCAAACCACTATTATTTGGCTGGCTTTTTCATCATTTTAAAATCAGGTATTGACGCCGCAGATGGCGAACTAGCGCGCATTAAGAACACTCCTTCTTATACCGGCAGATACCTTGATAGTGTGTTTGACATCTTTTTAAATTTTTTCTTTTTAACTGCCATTTGGTATGTTTCTGAGACTTCTTTCATAATGACATTAGCTGCTTTCTTTTGCATTCAGTTACAAGGTACTTTGTACAATTACTACTATGTGATTTTGCGAAACAAATCGATTGGTGGTGATACTACTAGCAAAATATTCGAATACAAAGCACCAAAAGCACTGGGGCAGGAAAGCCAAAAAGCAGTAAATATTCTTTTTCAAATTTACACGATTGTGTACGGTGGTTTCGACAAAATAATTCACTTACTAGATAGCGATGCTTATAAAGTAAAGACGTTTCCCAATTGGTTTATGACTCTAGTATCATTGTACGGTTTAGGCTTCCAGTTGCTTATCATTGCGGTGATGCTAGCCCTAGATTTAGCATCGTACATTATACCGTTTTTTGTAGGCTATTCTCTATTCATCTTTATTTTAATCGCTATCAGAAAAACAGTTTTCAAGGTGAAAAATTAGAATTCAATTTGAATCATATCGAAATATCACAACATTTCCTTACAAAACCGTAACAGCATCTTTGTTTAATACAATTAGTAATCATTAAATCTATACTATTATGCCAAATTCAGAAGAAATAAAAGGAAACTGGAATGAAATGAAAGGTAAATTAAAGCAAAATTATGCTGAACTTACCGAAGATGATTTGTTATTCGAAGAAGGAAAAGACGACGAGATGTGGGGAAAACTACAGCAAAAACTGGGCAAGACTAAAAAAGAGATTCTATCCTTATTTGAATAAGAAGTAGTACTATTCAAGAATGGTTTCAAGAGCGTATTTATCTTTAGTTTTAACAGTAGATATTCGCTTTCTTGAAACCATTTTTTATTTAAGTGGCGGTATTTTTTTAGCTAAGCCAGTCTTTAAAGTGACTTACTTTCTCTCGGCTCACAATAACCTCATCCTCCTTGTAGGATGGTAAAATAACTTTTAGTCTCGAGTTGCTATACACTACAATCTCTTTAATTGCTTTCATCGGGATAATAAACTTGCGGCTTATTCTGTAAAATTGTTTAGAATCGAGCTCTTGTTCTAAAATTTCCAAAGTCGATTCAATAAGATAATCCCTATTATCAAAAGTGTGGATGTAAGTCCCTTTATTTTCGCTGTAGAAGCATTCAATTTCGTCTACAGCAATTACTTTAAGATGTTGACCAATTTTTACAGTAAATCTCTTTTTGTATTCTTTATCAAAAGGATTTGCCAGCATTTTTTTAATTTCTTCAAAGTCAAGCTGTAACTTTTCTTGCTTAGG
>CAXBGV010000066.1:0-10966 GCA_963975235.1 uncultured Flavobacterium sp.
CTAAAAAGTGAATTGTATCATCTACAGAAATACCAAAAGCAATACTAAAAACTAAGATTGTTGATGGTTTCAAAGGAATTCCAAAATAACCCATCAGACCCGCAGTGATCATCAAAGGAAGTAAATTAGGAATTAGGGAAACAATTACCATCTTGAATGATCGAAACATAAATACCATTAAAAGTGAAATTAACAATACTGCAAATAGGAGGGAACTTACCAGGTTATCTAATAGGTATTGCGTTCCTTTTTCAAAAATGAGTGCCTTTCCGGTCATTACCACTTTGTAACGATCCTTAGGGAATATGGAGTCGATTTTTGAGCTTAGTTTATCTTCGATTTTGGCCATGTTACCTGTTCCAATATCTTTCATAAAGGTGGTAATACGAGCAACTTGTCCAGTGCTATCAACATAGCTCTTCATGATATTATTCTTGCTGTCCTTAGTCGCATTTTTGGCATAACCTAATATAAAGCTTTGCTCCTGTGATGTTGGTAAATCATAGTATTCAGGATTCCCGTTATAGTACGCTTGCTTTGAATATTTGACTATGTTAAGTATCGAAATAGGTTTTGATAACTCCGGAATTTCTTCAATTGTAGTTTGTAAATCATCCATCTTCCTTAAAGTAGATAGTTTCATTACGCCTTTTTTTCGTTGTGTATCAACCATGATTTCTAAGGGCATAACACCGTTGTACTCGTTTTCGAAAAAAAGAATGTCTTTATAGAAACCAGTGTTTTTAGGCATGTCCTCGATTAAATTCCCAGAAGTTTTTATTTTAAAAGCACCTATTGTGCTTATTAAAAATAAAAATACAGCTACGAGATAAACATAACGTCTGTTGTATTTAACTGTCTTTTCAATCCACTTAATAAATGTTTTGGTGTAATTTCTATTAAGATGTTCTAAATGTTTTGCTTTGGGTACAGGCTGGTAGCTGTAATAAATAGGAATTACGATTAAGCATAGAAAAAACAAAGCTACAATACTTAGCGAAGAGACGATACCAAATTCCTTAAGAATATCGCTACTTGTGATAATAAATGTAGCAAACCCAGCTGCTGTAGTTAGGTTCGTCATTAAGGTTGCTGTTCCTACTTTTGTGATCACTCGTTGCAGTGCCTTAGCTTTGTTTCCGTGAGCACTGTATTCTTGTTGGTATTTATTGGTTAGAAAAATACAGTTAGGAATTCCTATTACGATTACTAGTGTTGGCACAAGAGCTGTTAATACAGTAATTTCGAAATGAAATAACCCAAGTAGTCCAAAGGTCCACATAACCCCTACTACAACTATCAAAATAGAAATGAGGGTAGCTCTAAACGATCGAAAGAAAAAGAAGAATATTAATGAGGTGATTAATAAAGATGCGCCTATAAAAAGACTAATCTCGCCTGTGATACTGTTTGCATTTAGCGTGCGTATGTATGGCATTCCTGAAACTTTCAAATCAATTCCAGTTTCTTTTTCAAAGGCTTTTATTTTGGGGATAAAATCATTAAAGATGTAATCCTTTCGCTGAGGTGTGTTTACGATTCCTTTATCTAAATAAATTGCAGATCGTATGCTTCCCTTTTTATTAAAAAGTAATCCTTCGTAAAAAGGCATGTTAGTAAATAAATCCTTTTTTATGGTATTGAGATAAGCTTGATTTCCTGTTTTGCTTTGATCGACAAAAGGAACTAATTCAAACTTTTGAAGAGAATCATTCTTTTCTAGTTTTTTTAAGTCGCTGATCGATACAATTAAATCTACTTCTTTTTGTGCTTTAAGCTCAGTCATTAGCTTTGTCCAAGCCGCAAAACTTTTAGGTGTAAAAAACCGATCGTCTTTTACTCCAACAATAATTAGATTGCCTTCCTCGCCAAATTTTGACAAAAAAGTATTGTATCCTTTAGTAATGCTACTTGTCTCAGGTAATAAGCTAGCCTCAGTGAATGAAAAACGGATGTTTTTCCATTGGGTACTTAAAAAAATGGTGATTAGAAGAATGGCACCTAAAATAAAAATTCGGTTCTTAAGTACGATTCGGGCTACTAGTTCCCAGAATCCTACTTTTAATTTGTTTTTCATAAAAATATTAAAATGGCAGCAAATGTAGTGAAAAGCACAGAAAGGCAGTAATTTATTAGGAAAATTTAACTCCTGTTGTAGGTTTTAAAAGGTACGATTTATTTGTTTGATCAGCTGTTTTTTAGGGTGTACAACATATCGAAGAATTTACCATCTTTGCCCAAGAATTAACAAGTTAATTGTGGCGCTATGGTTTTAAAAAAATATAAAAACACTTTATTTTATTTAGGTGTTACGAGCCTGTTTTCTGTTTTGATTTATTGGATTATAAAACAAGGTAAATTGCTCGAATTAAAAGAGGGTAATGTCGCGATCAATAGCGGTAATGATTCTTGGAGTGATTTTATCAACTCCATGTTTCACAATTTTAATGATCCATTAGCCATACTTCTGGCTCAAATTGTAATGATTATCCTTACGGCTAGAGTTTTTGGCTGGTTCTTTCAAAAAATAGGGCAACCTACTGTAATTGGCGAAATTATAGCGGGTATCGTTTTAGGGCCTTCTCTAGTTGGGATGTACTTTCCAGAGTTTTCGGCAGCCTTGTTTCCTGAGGAATCCTTAGGTAATTTAAAATTTCTTAGTCAAATAGGATTAATTCTCTTCATGTTTGTAATAGGTATGGAGCTCGATGTAAAAGTGCTTAAAAATAAAGCTAGTGAGGCTATTGTGATTAGTCATGCCAGTATTATTTTTCCGTTTGCAATGGGAATTGGTTTGTCGTATTTTGTATACAATCAGTTTGCGCCATCAGGAGTAGAGTTTCTCTCTTTTAGCCTTTTTATGGGTATTGCAATGAGTATAACTGCTTTTCCGGTATTGGCTCGCATTGTGCAAGAACGAGGTATTCATAAAACGCGTTTGGGAGCTATTGTTATTACTTGTGCCGCTGCTGATGATATTACTGCTTGGTGCTTACTAGCGGTAGTAATTGCAATTGTCAAGGCTGGTGAGTTTGTGGGCTCGTTGTACGTGATTTCATTAGCGTTACTTTACGTTCTAGCAATGCTTTTTATTGTAAAACCTTTTTTAAAGCGCATTGGTGACTTATACTCTGAAAAAGATAATATTGGTAAACCTGTAATGGCTATCTTCTTTTTGTTGCTTATCATTTCATCTTATGCTACTGAAGTTATTGGTATTCATGCGCTTTTTGGTGGTTTTATGATGGGTGCTATCATGCCTGATATCGCTAAATTTAGAATGATTTTTATCGAAAAAGTAGAAGATGTTTCAGTTATCTTGCTTTTGCCTTTGTTTTTTGTTTTTACAGGATTGCACACGCAGGTAGGATTGATAAATGATATTTACCTTTGGAAGGTAACCGGAGCAATAATTGCGGTGGCAGTAATAGGTAAATTTGTAGGGAGTGCATTAGCCGCTAAATTTGTTGGACAAAACTGGCACGATAGCTTAACTATTGGCGCTTTGATGAATACACGTGGTTTGATGGAGTTAATTGTTTTAAACATCGGTTTAGAACTAAAAGTCTTAACACCTGAAGTTTTTACAATGATGGTTATTATGGCATTGGTAACAACTTTTATGACAGGGCCTGCATTAAATTTAATTGGTTTTATTTTTAAAAATAAAAAAGAGGTAGAAGTAGTCGAGACTGAAGAAGAAAATAAATACCGAATTTTAATTTCTTTTGGTAATAATGAAAAAGGGAAATCGTTACTTAGATTAGCCAATAGTTTGACGAAAAAGCAAAAAACAGCTTCAGTTATTACAGCAATGCACTTATCTAAAAGTGATGAGTTGCATGGTTTTAACCTGGAGGAAATAGAGAAAGAAAGTTTTGATCCTCTACTTCAAGAGTCTAAACAGTTAAGCGTTAATTTACTTTCGATTTTTAAAGTGACCAATGATATCGAAACAGAAATCGCTGATGTTGCCAATAATGGGGACTACGATTTATTACTTGTAGGATTAGGAAAATCTATATTTGAAGGAAGTTTACTAGGGAAAGTGATTGGTTTTACAACACGAATTATTAATCCTGATCGTTTAATTGATAAGTTTAAAGGAAAAGAAGGCTTGTTTGAGAACTCTCCTTTTGATGAAAGAACGAGACAGATTGTTACAAGAACAAAAACTCCTCTAGGTATTTTAATCGATAATGATTTTGAGAAAGTAGATACTGTTTTTGTTCCAATTATTAAGTCTGAAGATGTAGTTTTGATAGATTACGTTCAAAAGATGATATTCAATACAAATTCAAAAATTAATTTTGTAATGCAAAGTGCAGTTACCACCTTATTGCAAAAATTCCCCAACAATATTACAGTTGTCACCGAAGCAGATCTAAATCATGATTTTTTTCAAAACCAAGACCTAACGCTAATAAGTTTAGAAAGCTGGAAGTTTGTTATCGATAGTGGAACATTTTGGCTTGATGAGGTTTCCTCAGTTTTGATAATGAAATCCTAAAAAACAACGCTACTTTCTATCATGAAATTAGCGTTGCTTTTTTGTTTTAAATCCCTAGGTTTAATATAAAACTAAGTTTTATTGCAATATTATCTTCGAATTTTGGTAGCTGATTAGGACCATATCTATAAAATCCGGTAAGTCCGAGTCCGTTAAAAATTTGATTTAACTCAATACCAGATTCAAAATACCCTCTATCAAGTGTTTTATAGTCTAGTCCCACATGTTGCTCTGGGTTTCGTAAATTTCCCCATCCCATTCTAGATACCAACACTAAGGTGGGTTTTACTTTTTTTAATATTGTGACTCTTTTAAAACCGTGTTTCAACTGGAAATAAACAAATTCATTCGAAAAGAATTCATTAAAATACATGGTTTCAAAACTGTTTTTACTGGCAAAAGTCATTCTTTGAATAATCGTTTCTTTTGTAATATTATTTGGAGACGTATTGTATAAATGTGTCAAAGGTATGTCACCGGTGGCATATCCTGCTTGAAACAGTAAGTTTGTTTTGTGTCCATTTAGGTATTTTTTCTCGTACTCTGTTTTAAAGTCAATTTTACTAAATGTAAAATCATTTTCTAGAACCTTTGGTAATGATTGGGTAAATTGTAAAGTAAATTTTGGGAAACGCTTCTCTACTTCAACTCGTCCTGTTGGGGTTTGCATAAAATCGCTAAAAGGGTTCCATTGAAGCGAAATTAACGCAGTTGTCATGGTGTATTTAGCGTAAAGTTTGCCATCTAAATTATAGATGTAGTTAAACTTTGGTTCAATTTCAGCTGTAGAGAGTTCCAGGAAACTGTCGGTTTTAGGAATTATTTTGGTCTCAAGGAAAGTTCTCCATGATGTATAGTTGTAAAAAGTACTAATGTTTATTGGTCTTGGATCGTAGATTTTGTAAGGCCTTTTATCTACAGAAAATAAAGTTGTGCCTATTTCTCGAACATCATTTGTGTACGAAACATTAAGCCACGTATTTGTGTTGGTACTTAGGTTTACAGCAGTTCCAGCACTGTATTTAAAAGTACCGTCTTTTGTCCCATATCCTGTATAACCACTTATTTTAAGGTATTTAGAGAAGCGGTCATTGGTGACGCCGCCAAAACCCAATCGAAATCCTTCATAATTGTTGTACGTAAAAATTTTGCGTAAGTCGATATCAAAAAAAGCAACCGGCAAATACCCATTAATTATTTTTCGTCCTAGACGTATGCGGTTTACAATACGTTTTTGTCCTCCTATGCTGTCTAGTGCGATATATGTGCTGTTGTTGCGACTGTCTAAGCTGTCTTTTCTATAGGTTTCCCAAAAAAGCTCTGGCTTATTGATTGCTTCTTTTTGTAGTTCTACCGCAATAAATTTATTGTCTAATACAACAGCTTTGTTGTAGGATATAGCAACGTTATTAGTCTCAGAAAGGAGGTAAACAAAATCAGAGGGTTGTCTCTTCCTTGTCTGAAAATCTTTATCCATATCCCCATCAAATTGCACTGTGCCGCCAAGTATTTTAATATCATCGTCATTCTTTCCCTTAACAATTTTAAATGTTTTTCTTTTGGGAAACCATAGATCTTGTGCGAGAATGTACTCAAAATCGTGAGTTCCACTAATATCTAGAACACCTTTAATTCGCATTATTGCTTTTGCAATAGCATAATTATTTTTATCGATGTACAGTATTCCCTCTAGTCCAGCTGCTTTACGTTGTTTTTTGTTTTTAAAGTAAATCATGTAAGACAAGCGTCCATCAATTGCAATGGTGTCTAGTATTTTATAATTGTAATCGTTCGTCGCTCCATCTGCAATAGGGCTTTTATATTTAGTTTCAAATAGTTCGTAATTGTTATCATAAACAGAGAATGATTGAAGATTGAAACTTAGTATCTCATAAATTGGTTGTTTAAAACCAGCCATTTTGGTTCCAAGTATTGTCTCTTTTAATTTTGTTCCGTCAAATTGATATTGGGATACTTTTTCTGTTTGAAATAAATGCCTCTTCGAAATTAATTCTTTGAATTTAAAGTTTGTAGAATCGACTTTAGAGAAGATATCGGTTTCCCCTTTTTTAACAAAAACCGAGTCGATTGTTCCTGCAAAGGTTTCAGGATTAGCTGTTACGATGAGTTTGTTATAGGATGTAAAGTCAAAGCTTTTTAATACTGCCGTAGGGTTGTTGGTTCCTTTTTTTGCAATTGTCTTTTTGATGATAGCTAGCGCTGGATTATCATTAGGGATAATTACTTCTTTTAAGTTGTCGCTTTTTTCATTTAAAACGACGTAGTAGAGCCTTTTGTCTCCTACCGTTTTTATAGTTGTTTTTAGGAATCCAATGTATGATACCGAGAATGAACTAATGTTTTTTTTACTGTTTAAGGTAAATTTACCATCTACATCAGTGATGGTTTTAGTTCCATTATCAGCAATAACAGAGGCGAAAGCAAGAGGCTTACGATCTGTTGCAGCTGTTACTAGCCCGTTGACCTGATATTGCGCTTGAAGCGAAAGCGAGAGAAAGAGGAAAAGAAAACAAATTTGCTTCATGAAAAATATTTATTTTCAAAACGCTAGTATATTCGTTTTGTTGCGGCAAAAGTAGTAATAAAAAAATCCGTTTTGTTACAGTTAACAAAACGGATTGTGTTTTTAGACCGGAGAAAAGCCTATACTTTCATGATCTCTGCTTCTTTTAGAACAAGTAGTTCTTCTACTTTTCTAATAAAGCTATTAGTAAGGTTTTGAACTTCTTCTTCGGCATCTTTACAAATATCCTCTGAAGTTCCCTCTTTTTCTAATTTTTTAATCTCGGTATTAGCATCTTTACGAGCATTTCTCACACCTATTTTAGCATCTTCTGCTTCTGCTTTTGCTTGTTTTGCAAGCTCGCGTCTGCGGTCTTCAGTCAATGGTGGAACGCTAATGATAATTAAATCTCCATTATTCATTGGGTTGAAGCCTATGTTAGCAATCATGATTGCTTTTTCGATTACATGAAGCATGTTTTTTTCAAAAGGCTGTAAAGTAATCGTTCTAGCATCAGGAACACTAATTTTTGATACCTGCGAAAGCGGGGTTGCTGAGCCGTAATAATCTACGAAAACGCTTCCTAGCATAGCTGGTGATGCTTTTCCTGCTCTAATATTTAAAAATTCTTTTTCTAAGTGAGCAATAGAACCTGCCATAGATTCTTTGGTGCTATCTAGTATAAATTCAATTTCTTCAGTCATTTTATCTTAATTTAGTATTCCTTTTTCCGCTTTCTCCTCTTGAAAGGATGGGTTTTAGGCTTATTATATGTTTACTACTGTACCAATATTTTCACCAGCACAAATTTTCTCTAGATTACCTATTTTGTTCATGTCAAAAATCACAATTGGTAATTTGTTTTCTTGACTTAAAGTAAAAGCGGTTGTGTCCATCACGTTTAGTCCTTTTTTAAGAACATCTTCAAATGAAATGGTATCAAACTTTATGGCTGCAGCATTTTTTTCTGGATCTGAATCATAAACACCGTCCACGCGAGTTCCTTTTAGGATAACATCGGCATGAATTTCAACACCACGAAGTACAGCTGCTGTATCAGTAGTAAAGTAAGGATTTCCTGTTCCAGCGCCAAAAATCACAATTCTACCTTTCTCTAAGTGACGCACCGCTCTTCTCTTGATGTAGGGCTCAGCGATTGCTTCAATTTTTAGGGCAGTTTGTAATCGAGTTAGCATTCCTTTATCTTCTAGTGCGCCTTGCAATGCCATTCCGTTGATTACAGTAGCTAACATTCCCATATAATCTCCTTGCACGCGATCCATACCATTGCTAGCACCTGCGACACCTCTAAAAATATTTCCTCCACCTATAACAATGGCTATTTCGATACCTTGGTCGTGAATTTTTTTAATTTCGGCAGCATATTCAGCTAATCTCACGGGATCAATACCGTATTGTCTATCGCCCATTAAAGCTTCGCCGCTTAATTTTAGAAGAATTCTTTTGTATTTCATGTCTATGTTGCGTTGTTTAGTGCAAATATAGTCATATTCTTTTTTTGTGAAATAGGAGGTCGTATATTTTATGGATTTTGTTTTTCAAACGAATCTTTAGCCGCTTGGTACCCTATATTAAATATCAAGTCCATTTTTGCCTTATTTGTCTCAAATGTACTGTAAATACTCAATTCCTTCGGTTCAATAACCCAATCACAAATATTGAATTTTTGCAAGTTTGAATTAGCCGAAAAAATATCAAAAGCTCTTGTTGTTACTGTTCGAATCGAATGTAAATCTTTGGCCTCAATTTTTTGTATCGGACTCACATAGACACCTATTATTGTTTCACAATGTCCTTGTAAAAGATCAGTTGGGAAATGGTTTAGAATTCCGCCATCACTAAAAGGCTCTTTATTAATTTCATAGGGAGAGATAATGCCAGGAAATGCTGATGAAGCTAGTAAGGCATCCACAATTTTGGTTTCTGAATCAAATATTTTTAGTCTTCCCTTGACCATATCTGTAGCTGTTATTTTCATAGGGATTTTTAAGTCACCCACCACAGCATCTTCAAATATATTGGTGAAGTAAGCCTTGAATGATTCGGAGTCTATTAGCCCTGCTTTTTTAAATGTAAAATGCCTCCAATGGAAAAAGTAAATAGATTTAAAAAACGCTAAAATTTCTTCGGGTGATTTGCCCCAAGAGTACAAAGCTCCTACGATGCTACCAGCACTTGTACCAGAAATGGCTTTTGGCGAAATATTTTTTTCGTCTAAAAATTGAAGTACGCCGGCATGAGCCAATCCTTTCGAACCACCGCCAGAAAGCGCTAGTCCCACCGATTTTGAATTTAAAATATCCTTGTAAGATTCCATATCATAAAATTACACTTTTCAATTATTGATTGATTGATTTTTGTCATATTTTAAATAATTATTTTTAGGTAACTTTACACAAACATATAAAATCATGGACAAAACAATTGGTAAAGCACTTTTTAACAGTCACTCCTATATAGAATACCGTAAACTAGTAACTGATTTATTGCGTGAAAACAAGTCAACAGGTCACGAGCAATCTGAAGCACTAACTCATTATAGCAGTTTAAACGAGGCTAGAATGCATCGTTTAGATAAAACCATGAAAATAATGCCAGAGGTTGTTTCACGGCTTCAAGCGTTGGAGCAGGAGTATATTTGGATCGTAATTTCAGAGGGTTGGTGTGGTGATGCTGCGCAGCTTTTGCCTATTTTTGATAAAATGGCCGAACAGTCCGCAGGTAAAATAGACCTACGCATCGTACTGCGTGATGACAACGAGGAGTTAATGAATCACTTTTTGACCAATAAAGCCAAGTCAATTCCCAAATTAATCGTTATTAATAAAGAAACAAGTAGTGCACTTGCACATTGGGGACCAAGGCCTAATGGTGCCGTCGAGTTACTAGCAAATTATAAAAAAGAACACGGTGTTATTGATGAAACTATAAAAGCCGATTTACAACTGTGGTATCTTCACGACAAAGGATTGTCTACGCAATCAGAATTAATAGATATGATGTTAGATCTCGATCAAATAGCACAAGAATAGCTAAGTATTTTAGGGCCTAATCCTGCCATTCGCTCTAGCCCTTTTTCATAACCCTTTTTTTACAAGGTCGTTACAGGAGCTGCCGCTGGTCGCTCTGTAACGACCGTAAAAAAGAGGGTTTTTCAGTCGGGGCTGCCGCTGCTATCAGGGGCAGGGTAGTAGTCCTAAAAACTAATTAAGGCAAGACCTATACTTACATTTCCAGAGTCTCCTCGTCTGTTTACAGGGATGGCATAGTGATTGACTTCAACAAAAAGTACTAAATCATCGTCTGTTTGTATTCCTAAGCTTATTTTTTTATAGTCTCCTATCAAGTTACCACGACCCAAGGCAATCGCCTTTCCTAATCCAGCTTGTAGTGTAATTCTAGTTTCATCGCTTATTTTTGGACTTAGCCTAAAATTGGCAAAAACTGGAGCAACCACTAATTTACTGGACCATTCCCAGTTCAAGCCGCTGTGAAGGCCTATTGCAATCCACTTATTATAATGAACTCCGTAGCCAAATTTAGACCCAATTCCGTCTGGTATAAAAAAAGATTGTTTTTTGTTAGTGTAAGGATCAACTTCGTCACGATTGGGATTTCCTGTTAAGGCAACCGTAACATCAAATTGGGTGTATGTAAATTTTTTATTTTGGCTGAAAGCCATGGACGAAATGATATAGAATAACAATAAGTATGGTATTCTATAATTCATAACTTTTATAGTTGGTCTTCAAATAAAGTCACATCAGTAGCGTCAATCACATTGTAATCACCAATTTTTGTTCTTCTTAAAGCCGTTAAATGGGAGCCGGAATTCATGGCTTGACCAAAATCGTATGCAAGAGAGCGAATGTAGGTTCCTTTACTGCAAACTACTCTAAAGTCTATTTCAG
>CAXBGV010000067.1:0-10947 GCA_963975235.1 uncultured Flavobacterium sp.
ATGATTTATTGTAAAAACTCGTAATTTTATTCCTCTTACTGTATTTAAACTCGACAAGTATTAAAATAAAAAATTATCTTTGCCAGATATGACACTCATTTCTACAGATAACAACAAAAATCAGGAAATTGTAAAAAATGTTTTTACAATGTATCTTGAGCAAAAAGGACACCGAAAAACACCAGAAAGGTATTCCATCCTACAAGAGATATACGAAAGTGAAGAACATTTTGATATAGAAAACCTCTACATTAAAATGAAAAACAAAAACTATCGTGTAAGTAGAGCTACTTTATACAACACAATTGAACTTTTGTTAGACTGTGCCTTAGTTAGGAAACACCAATTTGGTCAAAACCAAGCACATTACGAAAAGTCTTATTTTGACAAGCAGCACGATCACATTATTATGACAGATACGGGAGAGGTAATCGAGTTTTGCGATCCAAGAATACAAACCATCAAGAAAACGATCGAAGAAATATTCGATATTGAAATTACCAATCATTCCTTGTATTTATATGGTGTCAAAAAAGCTCCGAAAATAGAGAACACAACAACAGAAAATATAAAAACAGACGAGTAACTCTAAAAGTGGCTCAATAACAAAAATTAACTACAAATAATAAAATAGAATGACCGTAGATTTATTACTAGGATTACAATGGGGAGACGAAGGAAAAGGGAAAATCGTTGATGTATTAACATCAAAATACGACATCATTGCTCGTTTTCAGGGTGGACCAAATGCTGGACACACTTTAGAATTTGACGGTATAAAACATGTTCTTAGAACTATCCCATCTGGAATTTTTCACGGCAATAACGTAAATATAATAGGAAATGGAGTTGTAATAGACCCTGTCGTTTTTAAAAGTGAAGTTGATGGTTTAGCTAAATTTAATTTAGACTTAAAATCAAAACTAATTATTTCTAGAAAAGCGCACTTAATATTACCTACACACCGCTTACTTGATGCAGCTTCTGAAGCTTCAAAAGGAAAAGCAAAAATTGGTTCTACTTTAAAAGGAATTGGCCCCACTTATATGGACAAAACTGGTAGAAACGGAATTCGTGTTGGAGACATTGAACTAGAAGATTTCAAAGAAAGATATAGAGCACTTGCTGACAAGCATGAAGCTATGATTGCATTTTATGATGTAAACATTCAATACAATTTAGAAGAACTAGAAAAAGAATTTTTTGAATCTATTGAAGATTTAAAAAAATTAGATTTTATCGATAGTGAAGAGTATTTACACCAAGCTCAAAAAGCAGGTAAATCAATCCTATGTGAAGGAGCACAAGGTTCATTACTAGATGTTGACTTTGGAACATATCCGTTTGTTACCTCATCAAACACTACAGCTGCTGGTGCTTGTACAGGTTTAGGAATTGCTCCAAACAAAATCAAAGAAGTATACGGAATTTTTAAAGCCTATGTTACTAGAGTTGGTAGCGGACCATTCCCTACAGAACTTTTCGACGAAGATGGTTCAACAATGGCACGTGTAGGAAATGAGTTTGGATCTGTAACAGGAAGACAAAGACGTTGTGGATGGTTAGACTTAGTAGCACTAAAATATGCTGTACAAGTAAACGGTGTTACACAATTAATGATGATGAAAGGTGATGTTCTGTCTGGATTTGAAACTTTAAAGGTTTGTACTGAGTACAATTACAAAGGAAAAAACATTGCACATTTCCCATACAACATAGAGCCAGAAAACGTTACTCCTGTTTACCAAGAATTTAAAGGTTGGAAACAAGACTTAACGGGAATGACTACTTATGAGGAGTTACCGATAGAGCTAAAAGAGTACATCGAATTCATCGAAAAAGAAATTGAAGTACCAATAAAAATTGTTTCTGTAGGTCCAGATAGAAAACAAACGATATTGAAATAACATAAACTAACGCTCTGAAACCTCAGAGCGTTTTTTATTTTTACCAAAAGATATTATATGTACAATCCCGAAATAAAAATTCAGAAAACAGAACTACTTTCAAACAATAAGTACCTACTTAACAAAGTAACTTTTGATTATAAAAAAAATGACAATTCTTGGATTACTCAAAAAAGAGAAGTTTATGATCGAGGAAATGGTGCAGCTATTTTGTTGTACAATTCTGAAAACAAAAATATAATTTTGACTCGCCAATTTAGGTTACCTACTTACTTAAATGGTAATAAAAACGGAATGTTAATAGAAGTTTGTGCAGGACTATTAGACTTAGACGAGCCTGAGCAGTGCATCATCAGAGAAACAGAGGAAGAGACTGGTTATCGCATAACGAAGGTTCAAAAAGTAATGGAAGCCTATATGTCACCCGGAGTTTTAACCGAAATATTGTATCTATTTATTGGTGAGTACAATGAATCGATGAAAGTAAATGACGGTGGAGGTTTAGAGGAAGAGCAGGAAAATATAGAAGTTCTTGAAATGAAATACGAGCAAGCTTATGCTATGATTGCAACTGGAGAAATTACAGATGCAAAAACAATTCTGCTTTTACAATACGCAAAAATCAATTTAGCTTTGTAAACTTTACCATAACTTTAGATTCTGAAAAATAAAAAGTGCCACGAAAATGATATTCATGGCACTTTTTTTAGGCAAAGAGTAACTACTTATTAGGTTGCGGAGTCATTCTTAAATAATATTTAATACGGTTAAAACCCTTCGGGAATTTTGCTGGTATATCTTCATCTTTAATAGAAGGAGAGATAACAACATCATCACCATCTTTCCAGTTTGCAGGTGTAGCAACGCTATAATTGGCTGTTAATTGTAAACTATCAATTACACGAAGTAATTCATCAAAGTTCCTTCCTGTAGAAGCAGGATAGGTCAAAATTAATTTTACTTTTTTATCAGCACCTATGATAAATACAGAACGTACCGTAAAAGTATCGTCTGCATTGGGATGGATCATATCATATAATGATGCAACGGTTTTACTCTCATCTGCAATAATAGGATACTGTAAAGTTACATTTTGAGTTTCCTCGATATCTTTTATCCATTTTAAATGAGATTCTAATCCATCAACACTTAAGGCAATGACTTTTGTATTTCTTTTTACAAATTCAGGGTAATAATTAGCAACTGTTCCTAATTCAGTGGTACATACCGGTGTAAAATCAGAGGGATGAGAAAAAAGTACTCCCCAAGAGTCACCTAACCAGTCATGAAATTGTATTGTGCCTTGTGTAGTTTCTGTTGTGAAATCTGGAGCAATATCTCCTAATCGTATCGTTAACATATGTTGTTTATTTTTAAGTTGATTAAAATTACTAAAAATAAACACGACTAACGCCAAACATAACTTAAATTAAAGCTAAATAACTAGTGTAAAATTTGAAGTAGCAGATACCAAAGGGCTAATGTAAGGAAGGATAACGGAATTCCAAATCCAATCATCATACTACTTAACTTGGGTTTCAAGCCATAAGTCGAGGCTAGAATACAACCTGTAATCATAGGCGCCATAGCCGTTTCCATTATAACCACATCAATCATCATTGAGTGTTGACCTAAGATCAATATATAACCTACATAAAATATAGCGGGCATCAGTATTAGTTTGAATAATAAACCCAAACCAAGAAAACGCCAATGCGCACTCCTACTGTCAAAACTTAACTGCAATCCTACTGATATTAAAGCTAGTGGTGTGATCAAGCTTCCTACGCTACGCATTCCTTCTTGTACAATTGCGATAAAATCAAAATTTAATACATTCATTACACAAGCCAAAACAAAAGTCAAAAAAGGAGGAAATAACAAAACTTTCTTCAAAATTAATCCTGCATTTGTTTCTCCCTTAGAATACATTGCAGCTACAAGAACTCCCAGGGTAGATAGTACCACAAAACTTCCAGGTTGATCAATCATTATGGCCGTTTTCATTCCTTCAGGACCATAGATAGCACTAATAATAGGAAAACCCAAGAAAGAAGTATTGGATAAACCTGCTGTCAAAATCAAGCATCCTGTTAGTTTTTTAGACCATCCTAACTGTTTTCCTAAGAAGTAAAAAAATAAAAAGGAAGCTCCAAAACCAATCCAAGCAGCACCAATAGGATACAACAACTCATTGCTCCAATGAATTTTGGGGATATAAAACAAAGCCAAAGCAGGAAGGCAAAAGTTAACAGCAATTTTATTTAGAACTTTGTAGGTGGTAGTGGGTATCCATTTTACTCTTTGTAAAGTCAATCCCAAAAGTAAATAAACGAAAATTAAGATAAAATTACTCATAGTATTCAAGCGACTATTTCAAATTCGTCGACAGCCTAAAAACAAAAATACTATTAATAAATGAATCTAAACCTTCAGTATCTTCAAATTAATGAATACTTAAAAAAAGGGTGCTTAAAACTAAATTAATACTTTTATTTCCCTTTAGAAGTATTATTTTTACTAAAATCATTTACGCTTTGGAAAACAATACAAATAAACCGTCGGCATTAAACGAGAAATCAGGAATTACAGCGCCAGAGAGCGTAAGTTCTGTTGTAGTGAAAAACATTAGACTACGAAGAACAGTGCAACCCTCTGCAGATGATTTGACAAAAGGAATTTTAAACTCTAACATAACTTCCTTAAGTCGAGCTATTACCCTAGTTGAAAGCACAAATATGGAGCATTTGACCAAAGCAAACAGCATCATAAATGCTTGTCTTCCTCACGCCAATAAATCGATTCGTATAGGAATTACAGGAGTTCCAGGGGTAGGAAAAAGTACTTTTATTGAAGCTTTTGGTAAACACCTTACATCATTAGGTAAAAAAGTAGCAGTCCTTGCCGTAGACCCTAGCAGCACTATTTCGCACGGTAGTATATTAGGGGATAAAACGCGCATGGAAGAACTTGTAAAAGACTCCAATGCTTTCATTCGACCATCAGCCTCAGGAGACACGCTAGGCGGTGTGGCTCGCAAAACCAGAGAAACAATCACATTGTGCGAAGCAGCAGGATTTGACACCATCATTATTGAAACGGTTGGTGTAGGTCAAAGTGAAACTGCCGTACACAGTATGGTCGACTTTTTCTTGCTTCTTAAGATTGCTGGTGCAGGTGATGAATTGCAAGGAATAAAACGCGGTATTATGGAAATGGCAGATGCGATTGTGATTAATAAAGCTGATGGCGACAATATTAAAAAAGCAAAACTCGCAAAAACAGAATTTAACAGAGCCTTGCATTTGTTTCCCGCTAAAAAATCAGGATGGATACCTACGACTTCAACTTGTAGCGCTATTACTCAAGAGGGAATTCCCGAAGTATGGGATACCATAAATGAGTTTCTCGATTTGACAACTACCAACAACTATTTTAATGTAAAACGAACGCAGCAGAACGAATACTGGATGCTTGAAACTATAAATGCTGCTCTAAAACTGCATTTTTATGGTAATCCTGAAGTAGAAAGTTTGCTTACGGAAACTAAAAAAGCGGTGCAAGAAGATACCTTATCTCCATTTGCAGCCGCTCAAATTGTATTAGAAAAATATTTTAAAAAGTAATATTACTCTTTCTCATATAATTCCATTTCTCTATCATAAAAAGCATTTGCTTGCTCAATCAAACCTTCCATCTCTGAGTTAAGTTCTGCCTCATCAAGATCTTCTGCCTCTTCCATAAATTCTACTTCATCGTCCTTTAAGTTTATGATGAACCTAGGATAATCTAAGTGAATGATAAAAATATCATCTGGAAAATCAGTATTGTCGCCAAGTAAAAATTTAGGTAATTCCATTTATTAATTTGTATTTGATGCTGTTTTAAAATTTGTGCTTTTCACTTCAAAAGCAAATAACAAAGAACCGAATAAAGTTTTAAAAAATCTATCTGTCTGCTAAAATATTTATAATCTTTCCTATCAGAGCCTTAATTGAAGAAAGCGCCGTAAAACAATCCCAATTTGATACTAATTACTTACTATCGAGAATTAACTTCTTAGTTAAAGTATTAAAGCGAATGTATAAAAAAATAGCAGCGGTCGATAATCCTGCCAAGAGACCAATCCATATTCCCGCTGCTTTCAGGTCCGTGTACATCCCTAAGTAAATTGATACTGGAAAACCAACAACCCAGTAGGCAACAAATGTGATATACATAGGTATTTTGACATCTTGAAGACCACGAAGTGCACCCAAAACAACCACTTGAATCCCATCTGAAATTTGAAAAATAGCTGCTACCAATAACAATTGTGCTGCTATAGTCACCACTTCAGTATTTACTGCTAGATCTGTCACATTTTGCATGTCTACAAACAAGGCCGGTAAATATTGGTGAAAAACGATAAAAATTAACGCAAAAACAGATTCTAGTAAAATTGCTAACAAGAAAATCGAGAAAGCTACAATGCGCAGTTGTTTGTAATCTCCTAGACCTTTCTGGTTGCCTACTCTAATAGTTGCGGCAACACTTAATCCCATTGCAAACATAAAAGTGAACGATGCTAAACTCAAAGCTATTTGATTAGCAGCCTGGTTTGTAATTCCCAATCGTCCTGAAAGCCATATCGCTCCCGTAAACAAGGCAACTTCAAAAAACATTTGCATTGCTGATGGTGCACCCAGTTTAATAATTTGAATATTAACGGCCTTCTGGATTTTATTTAGGGAAAAACCTTCGAAAAAAGGCTGAAACTTTTCTTTTCGCTTCATGCGGTAGTGCATGTACCCAACCATGACAAAACGAGAAACAATAGTTCCGATCGCAGCACCTACAATACCTAGCTCTGGAAAAATCCAGATCCCGTATATAAATAAGTAATTCAGTATTACATTCACTACATTTCCTAAAATAGTAGCCCACATCGAATATTTTGTTTCGCTCATTCCGTCGGCAAATTGTTTGTAGCCTTGAAAAACAATTAACGGAATTAGAGAAAAGGCAACAATATCAAGGTAAGGCTTCGCTAGTTCTACTACGTTTTCTGGTTGCCCCATCAAAGTGATCAATGGTTTTGAAAAGAAAATCAATGTAAAAAGGATCACACCAAGAATTGTGCATAAATACAAACCATGATGAAAGGTACTACGACCTTCCTCGATATTTTTTTTTCCATCTGCTTGAGCTGCCATTGGCGTAATAGCGGTAGAGAACCCGATTCCCAAGGACATCGCTATAAAAATAAAACTATTCCCTAAGGATACCGCTGCTAGCTCTGTTGGGCCTAATTTCCCTACCATTATATTATCTACAATTCCCACTACTGTATGCCCTAACATTCCTAGAATAATAGGATAGGCTAATCGTAAATTATAGGAGAATTCCTTGGTATAAGTTGCTAAAGTCACTATGATTATTTTTGAACAAATATAACGAGAAGCAACACCATAATTTACTTAGTGAACAAAATAGTTTTGATCAAATGAACAACAGCTTACATTACTTTTGGTATTTTTTATCGGTTAAAGTTCTCATAAAAGCAACCAATTGCTTTTTCTCTAAGGGTGATAAATTTAATTTATCTTCAGGCAAAGTTTGGTTATCTAGTTCAAAACCTAATCCTTTACCTCCACCTTCGTTATAAAAATCGACTACTTCTTCTAGCGTTTTATAAACACCGTTGTGCATATAAGGTGCAGTTAATGCAATATTCCTGATTGTTGGTGTTTTGAACGAATATTTATGAATACCGGCTGAAGTTAAGTTGTATTTCCCTAAATCTGCGTCTACTGTGCCAGCTGAGTTAGGAACACCTAGAACTTCACTTTCTGACTTCATGAAATTTGGTGGTACGGTGCCGTTTGTTAAAGGTATAAAATGACAAGTTGCGCACTTTCCTTTGCCTGCAAAAAGATTAAAGCCAGCTTTTTCGTTTGCACTAAAAACAACTTCTTCACGCATGTACATATCAAATTTTGAGTCATATTTACTTAACGTGCGGATATAGGAAGCTAAAGCATTTTTTATTTCGAAGGCCGTAATTCCTTTTTTAGGAAAGGCACTTTCAAATTTTTGCTGGTATAATTTACTCTTCTTAATTTTAGTGACTGCTACATCTAGTGAACCATGCATTTCAGAAGCATTTGTAATAACTGCTACTGCTTGGTCTTCTAAATAATTCACTCTGGAATCACTAAAAAAAACTCTTTGAAATGCAATGTTTGTTAATGTAGGCGTATTGCGCTCTACAAATGATTTCCCATCAAAGGAAACGGCTTTCGTTTCACCGTCAGTAAAGGCTTTATCTGAATGATGACAAGAGGCACATGAACGGCTATTGTCTCCGGACAAAATAGGATCATTAAAAAGTGTCTTTCCAAGATCTGATTTAGCCTTGGTTGTAACATAATCTGGAAATCCTGAAAAAGCTTCTTCATCAAAAACCTCTTTATCAAATAAAGTTTGAGCAGTTGTCCTTAATCCTCTCAATTCCTTAAAGACAGGAATTTGTAAGGCTACTTGTTTCTTATATAGTGATCGACTCAAAGGATTACCGTACTCCTTAATAAAGGTAGCTCGATCAAAACGATTAAAATCAGGATTAGCTTTTAGATACTTGATAGCTTTAGTGATTATTTCTGCAGTTGCATCAGTAGGTTTGTCGTCATAGATTTGATAATATTTTTGAATTCCTTCAAGAGCACCAACTACCTCTGGAATTGATTTTTGAGCTACTGGTGAGTCGAAGCCTGTGATTCCTAATGTAATTACTCTAAATACCTCCAATCGTAAGGCATCAAAAACATGTGAATCTGTCAATTCAGTCGAACTCGTAATCTTTTCTAAGCGCTTCAAATTAGAGGTAAGAATTCCAATTTCTTTTAGTACTTCAGCTTTAGCTTCTTTTTCATAATTTGGAAATATAAACTCCTCGATAACTTGAAATCCCTGTGGTTCTAAAGTTAAACCATCATTTTCTTCAAATTCAGGAATTGCAGGACCATTGATTGCTTTAGACACTTCGGGAAAATAATACTCTGAAAAAAGTTCTATTTGTTTGTAATTCTTGTGTGCTTTTAGAAACTGCTTTTGAATTTGCGCACTTGAAGCGTCCTTTTGTACTAATTGATCTAAGTCTGTTATTGATTGACTTAGCGCACTAATATCTGCTATCAGTAATTGTTTTACTTGGTTTGTTTTTGGTTTGTCTTGGCAAGATATTACTCCAATTACAATAAGAAAATAAAAAAAAGTTTTCATATGAAATGATCAGTGATTAAAAACAAAAGCCACGGTTTCAAGAAGTGAAGCCGCGGACTTTTGTAAACAATATTTTTTTAGAACTATCTTGCTAATCCTTTGATTAATACAATCTGGCTAGCTTGCTTTTCGTTTGGACGACCTGTACCTCCATCAGCACCTTTGTACCTATCTCCTGTCCATGTATGCGGCTGAACACTTAATAGAAAAGTATCTTCGACTCCTAATTGTTCAGAAACATCAATTAAAGCTCCATATTCCCATTCTCCTTTCCCAGAAGTTCCGCCAACATTATATTTTGCTGCATCTGTTGCGGTACGGCGGTGATCTAGTTCAACTACAACCTTCATCGTTTTTTTAGCAATATCGTATTGATAAATATACGCATCGTGTGTCTCATCTCCGTATCCATTTGCATCCTCTTGAACGTAAACGTAGTTCTTAGTAACACAAATATTATCTGGATTCTGGAATGTTTTAGCTATTCCGTTGCGATCATCTCCATCAAGTACTACTTTCAAAGTACCTACTAAAGGATTGGCAGCATCTAAATTTAACTGATATACTCTTCCGTATTTTGTTCTTGAAGCGTCAGTATTTATTCCTGTTGTGTTTTGACCCGTAACATTAAAGTAAATTTCTCTATCGGCGTTACTACCTCCTTTGCGGTAATCCAAATCTTCTACACGACCAAACTTAATTGCCTTCAAGGTGTTGACTGAAGCATTAATTTGATTACCAGTCATTGTAGTATGATTTTCAATTTTAACAAATGAAACCGGATACGATTCACCTACAACCATATCTTTCTCTCTTTGGTTGTCGTTTGTTCTTTTCATCATATACAAAGAACCATTTGCTAAATCACCAACTGTGTTAGACACATACATAAAAACTTGACCTCCGTACGTACCCGAATCGTCATCACCAATTACAACTACTGTTTTTCCTGCAAAAGCAGAAGCTCTCAATGGCAATGCATTCTCTGCACTAAGGCGACCTAAGCCCGGAAGTTCCTTAGATACCCCAGCCGATCCAACATCTGCATAAGGATTTAATCCATGTGTGCGAGACTCTTCTCCAGATTCACCAGCCGTTAAATACAAAGGACCAAAACCATGTTCAGCAGGAGTAGCCATTGTAGCACCACACAATCTCCATGTTCCACCATTTGAGTTTAGTAGATATTCTCCTTTTACGGGTTTAAAAGATTTATCTAGCGTGATTCTAGAAACAGAGAAGTTGTCTTCGTGGTTCACTAAAAAAGTATAGGTACCGTCACCATTTTTTAGCAAACCGGTACCATCAGCAGAACCTCCAAAAACAAAGTTTGGACTCTGAGGCAACACATCATCAGATGTTATAAGTGAATACAACTCTAATTTTTCAAATCCTGATTTCTTCGTTAATAATACTGGCGTAACAGATTGATCTACTAAAACAACCTCGGACTCAGCCTTATCATTCTCACAAGCAATAAAAGACGCTCCTAACAGCAATCCTAAAATAATTTTTTTCATTTGTTTATCTTTTAAATTCTGAAGCAAAGAAACGCTACCGACTTTAAGAACAAATGATCTAAATATTACTAAAACTTAAAATACTCGTAAGACTTTAAGTATAAAACCAACAATTATTTTACATAAGAGTGTTATTAGAGCCAAATGATGATTTTAAGATAACTTTAGTCTAAAATAAAATTATATTTTTAAGAATATAGCTTTAAGTAATTGATTACTAATTGTAAAAATAAAAAACAATAAGATCCTTAGCCCTT
>CAXBGV010000068.1:0-10809 GCA_963975235.1 uncultured Flavobacterium sp.
TGGAATGTATTAGACTGGAACACTCCTGCAATTGATTTTTATGAAAAATCAGGTGCTAAAGTACTTAGAGATTGGTACGTTGTACAAATGGACGAGGCAGGCATTACTGACTTTGTTGAAAATAAGTTAAAATAGAATTACAATTTTTGTTACATAATTATGAGAGTATTCAAATTTGGTGGTGCATCAGTAAAAGATGCCGAGGGAATTAAAAACGTATACGACGTTTTACAAAAAGTAGGTTATGAGGATGTACTCTTAGTTGTATCAGCAATGGGTAAAACGACCAATGCGCTAGAAGTAGTTATCAAAGATTATTTTGATAAATCAGCTGCATTGCAATCCTCAGTACAGGAAATCAAAAAATACCACAATCAAATTTTAATGGATTTGTTTGATGATGAAAATCACGATGTGTTTGCAGCCGTAAAATCGCAGTTTGCAGACCTAGAGTACTTTTTATCGCATAATAAATCACCTAATTACAATTTTGTTTATGATCAGGTGGTAAGTTATGGTGAATTAATATCGACTACCATTTTAAGTCACTACATGGATTACCGCGGTATCCAGACACAATGGCTGGATGTAAGAAACTTTATTAAAACAAATTCAAATTACAGAGATGCAGAGGTAAATTGGGAACTAACACAGCAAAACATCTCTAAAAACGTAAAGCGAAAAATGCTAAACGTTACACAAGGATTTTTGGGGTCTGATTACAATAATTTTACTACCACTTTAGGTCGAGAAGGATCTGATTATACTGCAGCAATTTTTGCCTATTGTTTGAATGCAGAGAGTGTTACCATTTGGAAAGATGTCCCTGGGGTTATGAATGCTGACCCTAGATACTTTGAAAATGCGAGTTTGTTAAACCAAATTTCGTATCGCGAAGCAATAGAATTAGCTTTCTATGGCGCCACAGTTATACACCCTAAAACATTACAACCTTTACAAAAAAAGGAGATTCCTTTATATGTAAAATCATTTATAAATCCGTTACTAAAAGGAACTAGCGTTTCCAAAGGTGTTGCGCTTGAACCGTTTTTACCTTGTTTTATCGTAAAAAGAAATCAACTTTTAATTTCGCTGTCCTCTATTGATTTCTCCTTTATCATGGAAGAAAACATTAGCGAAATTTTTGCGCTTTTTCACCAATTTAAATTAAAGGTCAACTTAATTCAAAATTCGGCTATTAGCTTCTCTGTGTGTGTTGAAGATAAATTTGATAATTTCACAGAACTTAATGCTATTTTATCAAAAAAATTCAAAGTTGATTTTAGTGCAAACGTTACTTTATACACTATTAGACACTTTACGGACGCTGCTGCACAAACGGTAGAAGAAGGCAAAAACGTTATTTTAAAACAAATAAGTACAGAGACCATGCAAATTGTGACAAGCGAAAAATAAAAGTACTTTGCACAGCACGACATACAAATCAGTATAATTATATAGAATACACTACTTTTGACATATAGACGTTATTATTCCTATGTTAAAAAAAGTATTGTTATTAGCGATGATAATTTATTTTTCTGGGCTTCATGCCCAGAAAAATGAGTCGCTTTACAAGACTAAAAAAATTGCCGTAAGCAAGGATACCATTTTCGTCGAGAAAGAAAGTTTGAACAGCTCTTTTTTTACTTTATTCGACAATAAAGGGCTACCAATAAACGAGCGCCTCTACCAAATTAATTTTCCAAAAGGATTTTTATTGCTTTCTGACACCCTTACAGCTGCCACTGACTCGATAACTGTAAACTATCTTAAATTCCCCTCTTTTTTGACTAAAGTCTACAAGAATGAAAATATAACTGTCGTTAGTAGCGATATTAATACCGATAAGATTTACAAAATAGATCCTAAAACTTCAGAGAAAAGCATTCCTTTTGACGGTTTGAATACCTCTGGAAGTATCACGCGAGGCATTACCATAGGAAACAATCAAAATAATGTTTTAAACTCTAACCTCGACTTACAAATAACAGGAAAACTATCTGATAAGGTAAGTATTAGCGCTTCGTTACAAGACAGTAATATTCCTTTACAAGACGGAGGCTACTCTCAAAAACTAGATCAATTTGATAATGTTTTTATGGAAATATCTAGCGAAGATTGGAACATTCGTGGGGGAGATGTTTTTTTAGAGAACAGAACCTCAAGGTTTCTCAACTTCAGTAAAAAAGTGCAAGGAGTTAGCACCTCTTTAAATTTTGGAACAGAAAATAATAAAACAAACGTATTTACATCGGCAGCCTTGGTTAGAGGCCAATATGCAAAAAGTAGTTTTACAGGAATTGAGGGCAATCAAGGTCCTTATAAATTAAGAGGACAAAATAATGAGTTGTATGTATTAGTTATTTCAGGTTCAGAACGCGTATACGTAAATGGTATTTTACTAAAGCGAGGTGAAAACAATGACTACACCATCGATTATAACGCAGGAGAAATTGTCTTTACGCCACTATTTACAATAACATCAGAGATGCGAATTGTAATTGAATACCAATATACTGATCGCAATTACACTCGGTTTGTAACCTACACAGGAGTAACTCATGAAAACAAAAAATGGAGCTTTGGCAGTTACCTTTATTCGGAAAACGATATTAAAAATCAACCATTACAGCAAAATCTTTCCTCGGAACAAGTAGCGATATTAGCTGATGCAGGGAACGATACCACTTTGATGATCGCTCCCTCGGCTTACAGCGATAGCTACTCTGACAATAAAATTTTATATCAAAAACTACAGGTCAACGGAGTAGAATATTTTGAATATACTACCAATCCTGATCTAGAACTTTTTAATGTTCGTTTTACCGCGGTAGGAACTAATAAAGGTGATTATATCATAAAAAACGCCAACAGCATTACTAGAATATACGAGTATGTCGCTCCTCTAAATGGTATAGCGCAAGGTGATTTTGCCCCCACCATACAGCTCATTGCTCCTAATAAAATTCAGATTGCTACTTTTATTGGTAAATATGCATCGACAGATAAAACTGTAGTCGATTTAGAAATTGCAACCAGTAACAATGATAAAAATTTATTTTCAGATCTTGACGACAGCAGTAATATAGGGATTAGCGCACGTATAAACGCGAAACAACGATTGTTCACTACTAAATGGAAACTTGATGCGATTACTAATTATCAATTTACCCAACAATCCTTTCAATCTGTAGAACGATTGTACAGCATAGAGTTTGATAGAGATTGGAATCTAAACAGCATTGCATTGGGAGATCAAAGCTTGCTTAGCACGGGATTAGTTTTCCAATTACAGCCTAGCTCAATTAATTCTAATCGAGGAGACATCACGTATCAATTTGAAAAATTAGATTTTGTTAATTCCTTTTCCGGAAACAGACACCTATTGAACGGTAGGTTGGTAACTAAAAACTGGAGTGTTGCAAACCAAGGAAGTTATCTAAACAGTAGTGATCTAACTGATAGGTCGACCTTTCTACGAAATCAAGCCTTGCTAAAATACAACTTTAGGAAGAACTGGATTGGCTTAAGCCAAAGATCCGAAAACAATCAGAAAAAAAACAAGGATACCAACCAATTGCTAGCGATTAGCCAGCGATTTACTGAATACGGATTATCCGTTGGTCGTGGAGACAGCACCCGTGTATTTGTAGAAGTGGGCTTTTTAAAGAGAGCTAATGACAGTATCCAAAACGGACTTTTACAAAGAGTGAACCAGTCTCAAACCTATTATTTAAAATCAAAACTCATACAAACAGACAAAAGCGATCTATCTGTTTACGCCAATTATAGAGTCTTAAATTTTGAAAACAATACGAAAAGAAAAGAGCCTTCACTCAATTCTAGAATAGTATACAATGATCGTTTTTTTGATCAATTAGTACAAAGCAGTAGCGCATATGAAACAAACTCAGGATCTATCGCACAACAAGAATTCACTTACTTGGAAGTTGCTGTAGGTCAAGGCGTATACACTTGGAATGATTATAATAATAACGGAATTCAGGAACTGCAAGAGTTTGAGATAGCTCCTTTTATAGATCAAGCAAAATACATCAGGGTCTTTCTACCTAACAGAGTTTTTGTAAAAACGCATCAAACTAAGTTTGCTCAATCATTAATTTTAAACCCTACAAAGTGGCAAAGCGACATTGGTTTTAAAAAAGTGCTTTCCTATTTCTACAATCAGACCTCCTATTTGATAGATCGAAAAACAAGAAATGAAGGAGGTAATTTTGAATTAAATCCTTTTAGCTCTGATCAAAGCGAAGTTCTAGGTTTGACCTCTAGCTTTAGGAACAGCCTGTTTTATAATCGCGGCAAACAAAAGCACTCGCTTACCTATACCTATGTAAAAAATGATGTGAAAAATCTATTGTCTGTTGGGTCTCAGGAATCCAAAAACAATTCGCATCAGTTACAGTATGCACATTTATACGAAAAAAGTTGGCTCTTTGGGTTTTTAACAAAAACAATTCAAACCGGAGTGACTTCAGAAAATTATGTAGAGAAAAACTTCAGCATTGGTGGCTATCAACTAGCTCCTAAAATAAGTTATTTATTTTCCAAAAGTACAAGTTGGGACATATTCTATGAACTCCAGAACAAAGAAAATAAAATAGGAAACTACGAAAAACTTACTCAAAACAGATTTGGAACCTCATTTTCATATGCAGGAGAGAAAAAAATAACTGTAAACGGTGAGGTATCTTTTTATCAGAACAAATTTGACGGAGATCCGCTTTCATCAGTTGGTTTCCAAATGTTAGAAGGATTGCAAACAGGACAAAATGTGACCTGGAGGTTACTGCTACAAAAAAACATCAACCAGTTTATGGATATTAACCTCAATTACCAAGGTCGAAAAAGTGAATTTTCGCAAACCATTCATACAGGTAATGTGCAACTAAGAGCTTATTTTTAAACCAAAATTAATAGTTTGATAATATCAATCATCCTAGGGCAGGATTTACTTTATGTATCTTGCTTATTCTAAAGGTATACTAAACAATGAGCAATTACAGCAATCCCAAAAATATTTTAGTAGCACCCTTAAATTGGGGGTTGGGCCATGCCACACGATGCATCCCTATTATAAGAGCATTACAGGAAAATGACCAAATTCCAATCATTGCCTCAGATGGCATTGCACTAGAGTTGCTTCGCAAAGAGTTTCCTTATCTAAAAATGTTAGAACTGCCCTCATATCACATTGAGTATGCTAAAAAAGGAAAACACTTTAAGTGGAAACTGCTAAAAAGTATGCCCAAAATGATTAGCGCCATTTTGAAAGAAAAAAAAATGGTTGACCAATGGATTACAGAGCATGATATCGACGGAATTATATCTGACAATCGACTTGGGGTGTACAGTAAAAAAGTCCCTGCAGTTTTTATCACACATCAACTGAATGTTATGACAGGAAACACTACCTGGCTAACGAGCAAAATACACCAACTAATAATTAAGAAATTTACAAGTTGTTGGATTCCCGACTTTGAAGGAAAACCTAATTTAGCTGGCGAATTGAGTCATTGCAAGAGCACTACATTCAATCTAAAATATATCGGACCATTAAGCAGAATGCTTAAAAAAACGGTAGACAACAAGTATGAACTCATGATTATCTTATCTGGCCCCGAGCCACAAAGAACATTGCTAGAGGTGCGCTTACGAGATGAAATCGAAACTTATCCTCATAAAGTATTATTCATCAGAGGTATTGTTGAAAAAGAGCAGAAAAAAGAACAATTAAAAAATATCACTTATTATAACTACATGAACAGCAAACAACTAGAGCAAGCATTTAATGAAAGCTCCTTAGTGCTTTGCCGTTCCGGTTACACCACCATAATGGACTTAGCGAAACTAGAAAAAAAAGCTTTTTTTATTCCTACGCCAGGACAATATGAGCAAATTTATCTCGCGCAAAAACTTGAAAAAGAAGGCATTGCCCCTTTTGCTTTGCAAGATGAATTTAAAATTAATGACTTAAGTAAAACTGTAAATTACGGTGGAGTACCCTCTTTGAATACTGTACGGAACTGGCAAGAATTATTTACTGTATTTACAACTTAACAACCGTTACTACAAAAAACACTTAGGATTTATGACTTAAAAACAATCAAGAGCTAGGGGTTATAGTATACGCTGACAATTTTAATCAATCGAAATAATTATAAATTCACTACGTCTGTTTATTTGATGTTCTGCATCAGTACAAGGTACGTCGTCAGCGCATTGGTTTAATAATTGTGATTCGCCATATCCACGAGTTGCCAAACGTGATTTTTGGATACCATTAGCTACTAGCCAGTCCTTAGTTGCATCAGCTCTTCTTTGAGACAATAAAATATTGCTGGCAAAGTCGTTTCTGCTATCGGTATGCGATCTTATTTCGATTTTTACTTTGGGATTTCTAATCAAGACTTCGTATATCTTTGCTAATTCGAGCGCAGCATCAGGACGGATATTGTATTGATAAAGGTCAAAATAGATTGGTTTAAGATCAAATCCCTTGGCTATATCATCACCTATTGCTAGTCGTTTTATAGCTGGATCCAATGCAATCGTTACAGAGGTATTACCACTATCAAGTGTTATTTCAGAAGTAACTTCTTCAACATCATACGATTCTTTTTCACCTCTTACATAGTATTTTGCACCACAATCTACCTCATCTAAGTTAAATTCGCCTTTACTATTAGTTTGCGACAATTGTATTAGTTTATAGTTACTATCATACAAGATCACCCTAGCATCACTTATTGGTAGACCAGTTTGCTTATCGATAACTACACCCGATAAAAACTGTTTGCATGAATACTGTAAATCTACTTTCTCCTTAATTTGATAAATGTCGTCACCTCCTGCACCGCCCTCTCTATTTGAGGTTACAAATCCGTTTTTAGTGATTGCGTTAATATAAAAACCAAAATCATCTTTGGGGCTATTTACGGGAGTACCCACATTGAAAATCTCTGTAAATTCTCCGTCCTTTGTAGCTTTAGACACAAAAACATCCATACCACCTAAACCAGGATGCCCATCTGAGGAAAAATAAAGTTCATTATTAGAAGTAATAAAGGGGAAGGTCTCTCGACCCTCTGTATTGATTACTTTACCCAAGTTTTGAGGAATGCCGTATGTACCATCTTCATTAATTGCAACCTTAAATATATCTGACTGACCTAAGCTACCGGGCATATCTGAGGCAAAAAACAAAGTTTTTTCGTCGTAACTTAGCGTTGGGTGTGCTGCGCTATAACTATCGCTATTAAAAGGTAGCTCTACAATATCATCCCAACCGCTGCCTGTATACTTGGCCTTATAAATTTTGAGTAAAGTAGTTTTATCCTTATCCGTTCCGCGCTTGCCATTTTTATAATTGTTTCTAGTAAAATATACTGTTCTACCATCTTTAGTAAATGCAGGTGTCGATTCATGAAACTTAGAATTCAAATCATTCGATAGTTGTTGAGCTTCACCAAGAGAACCATCGGCATTTATTTGAGACTGGTATAGATTAGCAAATCCCTCTCCTGTCCAAGGGTCGCTATTTTTAAGGCTTCGACCTATAAATTTAGTAGATGCAAAAATTAAATTTCCATTGAGAGCAGTACTTCCATAATCTGAGAATTTCGAGTTAATACCTGCATCCTTTATTGTATATCGCCCTGAATTTTTTGCTATTACAGCTAAGTAATCCTTTTGAGACATAGCTAATTTTGCTCTTAAATCATTGCCAGTCGCCTTATTAAACACAAGTAACATTTCATTCGCTTTATCATATTCTTTAACTGCTTTTAATGATTGAGCATATCTGTAATAGTACTCCGGGCTAATGTTATCTGTAACAGAAAATAATTCTGTGTAAAACTTAGCCGCATTCACTAAGTCTCCATTAAAATAATAAGCATTAGCTACCTTTAATAGCATATTCGACGATTTATATCCACGCCCCAACATATTTTCATATGTTTTTATGACATCGACATAAGCATAACTATCAAATTGTTTATCAATTTTGCTTTGTTTCACATCTGTTTGTGCTGCAAGTTGTAAACTACAGAGGCACAATAAAATTACTATGTATTTTTTTTTCATGGTATCTATTTTAGAAAAATCGTGGGGTAACTATTCTTCGTTTATTCAGCAAATCAAATCGCAAAAACACTTCGTGAGAACCACTGTTATAGTTAGACAAATTAGAAGTTTCAAAATCATAGCTATAGCCCACAAACAAACCATTTGTTATTTGAATACCTGCCATAGCAGTTGCCGCTGCACTCCATCTCCATGACAGACCTAAAGTAAATTTTTCTTGTAAGAGTACATTTGCTGAAACGTCAAGTTGTAAAGGAGCACCTGAGACCATTTTTGTTAAAAAACTAGGTTTCAATTTTACGTCTGGGCCAACATCAAATACATAACCTCCAATTAGGTAATAGTGCAGTCTATCTGCGACAGCTGCCGAAGAATTGTCATCAAAATGTTTAATGCTTAGGAAATTTGGTACCGAAAAACCAACATACATTTTATCTGAATGAAAGTATGCTCCTGCACCTATGTTTGGCGTAAAAACATTATCAATATTGTTTTGAAACCTTGGGTCATTTAAATTATATCGATCTAACTTGGTGTAATCTACGTTTAATAGATCTCCAGAAGCTTTGATCCCAAATGACAAGTCATAATCTCTATTGAGAATAATAGTATACGAAAGATCGACTGAAATATTATTTTGATCCGAAGCACCTATTTTGTCATTTACAAAAGACACCCCCAGTCCGAGCTGCGAATTATCTATAGGTGTATTGATAGAAAAAGCATTCGTTGTAGGCGCTCCATCTAAGCCAACCCATTGGGTGCGATGAAGTCCAAAAATACTTGTAACTCCGCGACTTCCCGCATAAGCTGGATTAATATTAATGGTATTATACATGTAATGTGTGTATTGAGAATCCTGCTGTGCGAAGGCGGATGTTATTACTAAAAACAGTAGTATTATTGTAGGAGTTGTTTTCATACTATTAATTTTAATTTATTCTAAAAAGATCCTTTCTTTTTAATACTCTGTGCTAATTAATCATTTAATAAATGGAGGTATCCTGACTTATCAATTACTGCACCAGCAGCATCACTATATTTTACTACATAAAAATACGTACCAGTAGGAAGCCCTTTTGATTGATTAATTGTTACCCTTCCTTCAGAGATACCACGAAAAACTTTAGAAACATTATCATAACTATCAACATCAAACACTTTCACACCCCATCGATCAAATATTTGGACCGTATTAGTAGTATAACAATCTAAACCATCGATACGAAGAAAATCATTGAAACCATCACCATCAGGAGAAACAGCGTTATATACTCTCACAACACAATTTGAGCTAAAAGTGACTATTGTTGGGTCGTCTTCGAGAGGGCTGTTGTCGTCAGACAGATCACTTACTAAAAGATTTTTGGCTGTAGTTCCAAAAGACGTAGACTGAGTAACTACTCTTCCTGCTATGATGTCCTCATGAGTAAGTCGATAGCTAACCGAAAAAGTCATAGTACCACCAACGGCAATCGTTGTACCGTCTGGAATAGTGATCGCTCCCATTAAGGAATCTGAAATTTCTAAATTTGATAAACTTATGTTACCTAAATTCATTACTGTATAGGTATACAAAATCGTTTCGCCTATTTGTGCTTGACCGTCGGAGTTATCATCTTGAAACTCTCCTTTTAGCATGAGCGCAATCTTCGGATTTTGTACCAAAGGTGTCATTGTGCAAGTCAAGCAATCTGCTAATACAGTGCAAGTAGTACATGGTGTAGGATCTGTAGATGTATTGGTTACTTCAACTGCATCGGGTGATATGCCAACGACTGTCGCTAAATTATAGACGATACCCGCTTCAATGTCTGCCTGAGTAATTGGATAAAGAGCTGAAAAAGTAGTTCCGTTAGAGCTATTAGGAGCAAAAGTATCTAAAGGACCACCTACTACTGCAACTCTGTTATCAGTAACTCGTACATTACTGAGTTCTATGTTCCCTGTATTTCTAACTATATAATTGTATCTAATATGATCCCCTACGTTTGTGATTCCGTCACCATTCGTGTCAACATAGACTCCATCTGCCGTTATAGCTATAGATGGTTTAGGAGTAATGTCGATAATTGTAACATCATCCGTACTAATTGTTGTCCCTGAGACATCTGTAATATCAGTGCCCTGCGGATTTTGGGCTGTTGCCAATGCACTATTGCTCACTTTCCCCGCATCTATATCAGCTTGGGTAATTGTGTACGTTCCTTTAATAGTACTATCTGAAGTTCCTACTGCTAGTACTGCAATTGGGTTACCCGTAAGCACTAAACCTGTCATTGGATCTGTAACTACAATATTACTTAACGTGGTCGTTCCTGTGTTAGTAACAGTAAAGGTGTAGGTGATCACGTCACCTAATCCTCCGCTTCCAGATAAAGTTGCTGTTTTCACTAAAGCGATGCTTGATGTTTGTTGCACGCTTGTATCTGTTGGTGTGTTGTTGCCGATAGCTGTTCCTGAGATATCTGTAATATCAGTGCCCTGCGGATTTTGGGCTGTTGCCAATGCACTATTACTCACTTTCCCTGCATCAATATCCGCTTGTGTGATCGTGTACGTTCCTTTAATAGTACTATCTGAAGTTCCTACTGCTAGTATTGCAATTGGGTTACCCGTAAGCACTAAACCTGTCATTGGATCTGTAACTACAATATTACTTAACGTGGTCGTTCCTGTGTTAGTAACAGTAAAGGTGTA